>JBDRQK010000111.1:0-8535 GCA_043826315.1 Chloroflexota bacterium | reverse complement strand
GTAATACCGGGATCACTTCCAACAGTTTCCACGTCACAGGTGATGATTTTTACTGGTACCGGGTGGGATTTGATGAACCGATGGAGGCTGCCGAGCCGGTCTGGGTGACCGCCTCGAAGAACGGCCTGACGACTGCGGCTGTCTTCTTCGTGGGAGGCTCCCCCAGCCTGAGAAACCAGATGGCGGATTACACGATCGGTTACGGGATCGAGGATGCCTACTCCACCCAGCGAACTATCGAACTGGAACCTGCCGGAGACTGGGCGCAACCTCCGACCTCCTACAGCCCTCCCCTGGAAGGAAGTATGACCATCCAGAACGTCGGTCCGGTCTTCCTATGTGCCATTGACTCGACTGACGACCAGACCAGCAACTATGACGCGGTGTTGCTGAACACGGAACGTTCCGGGAGTGCCTCTGCCCAGATATTGAAAGTGGGAGATTGGGGATCGCTGGTGATTCTGCCCAAATCCTATTCCGGTGCAACTTTCCTTCTGCAGAGTCTGACCGCACAGCAGGCGACCCTCTTCCAGAGCGGGGTCAATCACAACACGGCTTCCCCTGCCGATTTCCTGCAAACGATCAACGAGAAGTTCGGCTTCTTCCCCGCCAGCGCGGATTCCTACGCCCTTGAGCATGGCTGGATCAACGAGCAGGATTTCCTGGTGATGCTCGAGCGCCAATCCATTTACATGGCAGAAGTGACGGCATGGGTCTACCAGACCTACCAGCCTGACCTGCTGATGACCTGGCAGGATAATTTTGACGCGGCTGGTCATCAATTCCTGATGGTGGATGAACGCCAGTACGATTATTCAGCTGAAAAAGCAGCTGCCTACGCAGAATATTACCGGCAGGCTGCCAGGATCGCCGACCAGGCATTAGAGATCATGTCTTCCGCCTTTGACATGGACAGGACGACGGTCTTCCTGACCGGTGATCACGGCATGGCACCTATTCATTCATTGGTCTACGTCAATACCATCCTGGAAAATGCAGGGTTGCTCAAGCTGGACAGCCAGAATGCCGTGGTCCTTAACCAAACCAAGGCATTTGCCATTCCCTCCGGTGGAGCCGTGCATATCTACATCAATCTTGAAGGGCGGGAAAAAGGCGGAGGGACGGTATCTGCCGAAGAATACCCCCTGGTCCAGGCACAGATCGCCGACCTGTTCCGTAAGCTGGTCGACCCGGACAGCGGCGAGCTGGTCTTCAACCGGGTCTTGCCCCACGAGGAACTTGCCCAGCTTGGACTGGATCATCCCAACTCGGGAGATGTCTTTGCCCAGTCCAACCCGGGATACCACCTGGATGGCTGGCGGGGTAACGATTATGTTTTCGCTCAAGCTGATTTCTACGGACAGCACGGATATGACAGCGCGCTGCCCGAAATGCACACGATCTTCATGGCAGCAGGTGCAGGGGTGGAGCCGCTGAACCAGGTCATCCCACCGGTGCGGATCGTGGATTACGCTCCAACCATCGCCTCCATACTGGGCTTCAAGCCAGCGCCCAGCGTTGATGGGCAGATCATTCCCTACTTCCAACCCTGATGAAAACGATATGTTTCCACCACAATGATCCAGATGGTCGCGCAAGTGGAGCGATCGTGCGCTATGCGCTTGGTAAGGAAATCCTCTTGCATGAGGTGGACTACGATGGTCGACCCATCCCCTGGTCTGAAGTGGAAACAGCCCAGCATATCGTGGTCGTTGATTTTTCTTTCCCGCGCCAGGATATGCTCCGATTGGCAACAGGGCGGGAATTGACCTGGATCGACCACCATAAGACCGCCATTACTGAATATCAAGATATTGCACAGGATTGGAAAGGTCTGCGGGACACAACCGAGGCGGCATGTGTACTGGTCTGGAAATACTACTTCCCAAAGCGACCTGTCCCCAGGGCAGTGATCCTGGTAGGCGACCGGGATATCTGGCGCTGGGCTGAGGCGGAGACAGGCGATTTTAACGATGGCTTGTACCGGGTGAAGCATGAATCCAACCAGGATGAACTATGGGTCCCGCTTTTCGAGGGGGATGCCGGTCTGCTGGAGGAGATCACCAAAAAAGGTCATGCGATCCGTGATTTTCACCTGAAGGATATACAAAAAGCCGTTCAAAGACGGGGTTTCGAGGTAGAATTTGAAGGAAGCCGGACACTGGTCATCAACAAACCGGGTAACGGGGATATCGGTCAATACTCACGGGACCTCGGTTATGAAATGGCGTACTGCTATTTCGACCAGATGCAAGCAGGCAGACTGATCACATCGGTGACCCTGTTTTCGGGCCAGGTGGATGTCTCCAAGATCGCACAGCGGTTTGGAGGTGGAGGTCATGCCGGCGCAGCGGGTTTCGATTTCCCGCGCAATGACACTCCCTTTCCCGCAGATGCTGATGTAAAATGGAAGCAAGTCATGCCAAAAAGTAGAAGATAGGAGCATGAACATTGGGAACACCTCCTGTACATAAGATCCGGGAAAATAAATTCATCACCTGGTTCACACCCAGGCGGTTCCGGCAATGGCGGGAATACCTGACCGGATACCTGATGGTGGCGCCGGCTTCCCTGCTGATCTTCATGTTTGGCATCTTCCCGGTGGGATTTGCCCTTTACGTAAGCATGCAAAAATGGCGTCTGAAACGCGGCGCTTATCTCGGTTTAGCCAATTATGAAGGTGCAATCGGCAACCTGGCTTACATCCTGGTGTTTTTCATCGCGTTGGGTGCCCTGGTATATGCACTCTTCCAATTCCGCAAGGTGTACCGGGTGATGAAGGCACGCGCGGGACGCTTCTGGTTGATCAATCTTCCCGCCGTCCTGCTGACCGGCATCGCTTTGAGTTTTGTGCGCTGGACGGTGATCTTGCTACCCAACATCCTGGATATCGCCAACAAGATCACCGGAGTGGATAAGACCCGGGAGTTATTCCTGCAGCTTCTGACGGAGGTTTTCAATGTTCCGGAAGTGACCCGGGCACGCGCGCTCCTGCTGTGGATTATTTTAGTCTACCTGGTCACGGTGATGGTGAGCCTGTACCTGTGGCGATCTCCCGAGAACCTGCAGCACCAGGCAGAACTTGCCCTGGCATGGCTGGCTGTCGGGATCGGAGTGATCGTCCTGAAATTCGTGTACGGGGAAATGATGGCAGCCTACGACGCAGCCATGGAGACAGGTACAGATCCCGGCATCTTTCCCCAACTGATCTCAATTTCATCCGGGGCTATTCTGCTGTTCATCGGATGGCTCATCTGGCAGCGCGCCAAGGACCAGCGCAGCAACCTCTCCTTTGCCATCCGGCTGCTCTCCGCCATGGTTTTCATGGTGGGGGGTTGGATCCTGGTCGGCGAGATGCCGGTCATCATTGCCGCCGGGGACAAAGACCTGTGGGTCGGATTGCGGGCAACCCTGTTCTACTCACTGGGTACCGTCCCCTTCCAACTGGGGATCTCGCTCTTCCTGGCAGTCCTGCTGTTCCAGAATCTAAAAGGATCCCAATTCTTCCGGATGATGTTCTTCCTGCCTTATGTCACCCCAACGGTAGCCAGCGCAGCCGTTTTCCGGCAGCTCTTCTCCAACCGTCTGCAGGCACCTGTCAACGCGGTGCTGCGGCTGCTGCACCTGGACCCGCTGCAATGGTTATGGGAACCCAAGGGGATCCTGCAGTTGATGGCTGTCAAGCTCGGCATTGAATCCTGGCCAAGCTGGGCAAACGGACCCAGCCTGGCGTTGGTGGTGATCATCATTTACTCGATCTGGGTCTTTGTCGGTTATGATACCGTCATCTACCTGGCCGGGTTGGGTAATATCTCCAGGGAAATGGGAGAAGCGGCAGAAGTGGACGGCGCTTCCCAATGGCAGATCTTCCGCTATATCACTTTTCCCCTGCTGTCGCCAACCACCTACTTTTTGACGCTGATCTCGATCATCGGCACTTTCAAAGCTTTCAATCACATCTGGGTCATGCGCTTGGACGCAGCCCTGCAGACGACCGATACCTTCAGTGTGGTCATCTTCAGTGAATTCTTTGAAAAGCTGCGCTATGGATATGCCTCAGCCATGGCATTTGTCCTTTTTGGCATCATCCTGGTACTGACCTTTATCAACAACAAGATCCAGGGATCGCGAGTGTTCTATGGCTGAGATGAAAAAGGAACAAAAACCCATGTCACGCCATAAACCGCTCTGGCGGATCATGCGGACGATCAGCTCGTACCTCGTGCTGACGCTGGGAGTATTGATCGCGATCTATCCCCTGTTCTGGATGATCTCGACCTCGCTGATGTCCATTGGAGAGGCACAAGGTACGCGCGTCTTTCCCTCGGTCGTTCACCTGGAAAATTACGTGAATGCCTGGAAGGAAGCCAACTTCTCCCTTTACATGTTGAATAGTGTACGCATCACGGTGCTGACCCTGAGCGGAGAACTGACTTTCAGCATCCTGGCAGCCTATGCCTTTGCCAAGGTGAAGTTCCCGGGCAGGGATCTGATCTTCATGATCCTGCTGAGCACCATGATGATCCCGGCCATGGTAACCATCATCCCCAATTTCCTGACCGTGACATGGCTGGGGCGGATCGGTCCCCTGAAATGGATCAACAACTGGCCGGCTTTGACCATTCCTTTCATGGGAAGTGTATTCTCGATCTTCCTGCTGCGGCAATTCTTTTCGCAGATCCCGGATGAACTGTATGATGCAGCCCAGATCGATGGTGCCGGGCACCTGCGCTTCCTGTGGAGCGTGGTCCTGCCGCTTTCCAAGGCACCAGTCTTGGTGATCGTCATCCTGTCATTCATCGGTACCTGGAATGCCCTGGCCTGGCCAATGCTGGTGACCACTTCCCAGGATTGGAGACCGATCTCGGTCGGCTTGTACAGTTTCATCGGAGAGGCAGGTCAGATGATCAACCTGATGATGGCGGGAGCGTTCATCGCTATCATCCCCATCCTGATCCTTTATTTCTTCACCCAGAAGCAGTTCACCGAGAGCATCGCACGCAGTGGACTAAAAGGATAATTAATTTATTTGAAAAGGAGGTGAATCAGCTTAAATAAGAAGAGATCTCTGTTGTTCTTTTTTGATAACCGATCTATTAACGAAAGGAGAAAGAGAAACCATGATCAATAAAATGTTAAAGAAGGGCATGATGCTGTTTGTGATCCTGTCCTTTGTCCTGGCAGCCTGTGGTCCAACAGCGACGGAAGCACCCACAATGGCACCTACAATGGAACCCACAATGGCACCGACTGAAGCTCCAACCGAAGCTCCAACCGAAGCCCCGATCACCCCCAGCGTGGATGTCACCGGTCAGACGATTCAATTCTGGCATGTATGGGGAACCGGGCTGCCCAATGAGACCATGACTGCCATCGTGAACGATTTTAATGCCAGCAACGAATGGGGCATCACAGTGGAAGCGGTTGACCAGGGCAGCTATGTGAACCTGGAAGATGCCCTGAATGCCTCCATCCAATCCGGCGATCTGCCCGACCTGGTGACCGGCTATACGAACGCCATGGCTAACTGGTATGCGGTGGATACGGTGGTCGATCTGAACCCATATGTCAACGACCCTTATTTCGGCTTGAGCGCAGAGGAACAAGCAGCTTTCTTCCCGGGATCGATCAACGGCGGGAAAGCTCCTGACGGCACACTTTTCGCCTTCCCCATCAGCCAATCGGCGAATGTGATCACCTACAACTCACAATGGGCAGAAGAACTGGGCTTTACAGCCTCGCCCACGAATTATGCCGAATTCAAAGAACAGGCTTGCGCAGCCCAGGAAGCCAACACCAATGACGACAATCCGGACAACGATGGCACGGGCGGATTGGTGCTGTATGCAAGCGCCTCCAACGTGGCGTCCTTTGTGTTCGCCAATGGCGGCACCCTGCTGACTCCGGATGGGCTGGCTTACGACTTCACCGACCCGACCGTTGAGGATGTGGCTGTCTTCCTGAAGGACTTGCAGGACAGCGGCTGCACCTTTACCACCGAAAGCTACCCGAACCCTGAGTTTGCCAGCCGCAAGGCACTGTTCACGATTAGCTCGACCGCTGGTTTGCCCTACCAGATCAGCGCCTTCGATGCAGAGGGAGCCATCAAGGATGATTGGACGCTGATCCCCTTCATGGGTAAAGATGGCGGACAATCGGTCGACCTGTTCGGTCAGTACGTGGCGATCGCCAACACCAATCCCGAACGGATGATGGCGACCTGGGTCTTTGTAAAATATTTGACCTCGCCGGAAGTGCAGGCGAAGTGGATTGGAGGCAGTGCTTATTATCCGACCCGCTCAGATACCGCACCCCTGCTGGTGGATTATGCAAAGGCGAACCCGCTCTGGTCGGTTGGATTGGACTTTGTCCAATACGGCAAGGCTGAACCCGCCTGGCCTTCCTGGACATCCGTGCGCCGCGAGGTGCAAAACACCTTCAGCGCACTGCTGGCAGGTGGAGTGACCGAGATCCCCACTTTCCTGAGCGACCTGAATGCCACGGCAGCCCAGGCAGTGATCGAAACCCAGCAATAACCCAGCTGGACAGAAATATGTGAAAGATAGAGAACGGGCATTCAGGCCCGTTCTCTTATTAAATTGATACCCTTCCTGCTGCAGCCAACCTGATCTGCTGTGTGCTTTTCTCCTTACGGGAGGTTTGCCATTGAACATGAAATTGAAATAATATAAACAACCCGTGGTGCTTGTGCCTGGAATACTTATGCCGGTGCCTTGTAATCCAGCGATTGATGCCGGAAATAGGTGTTATACAACATGGAGTAATGCCCGCCTTGCGCCAGCAGCCCGTCATGGTCCCCTTCTTCGATGATGGTACCGTCCTGCATGACCACGATCCGGTCAGCCGCTTTAACAGTCGACAGGCGGTGGGCGATCAAAATGCTGGTGGTATCCTGCAGGATCAGGTTGAGAGCCTGCTGGATCTGCCATTCTGTGAAGGGATCGATGCTGGCGGTGGCTTCGTCCAGGATGAAGATGCCCGGCTTCTGCACCAGCACGCGCATCAGCGCCACCAATTGCCTCTGCCCCATCGAAAGCTGTCCGCCGCGCTCACCCACCTGGCTTTCCAAACCATCCGGCAAGGTTTCCAGCCACTCGCCCTCCCCGATGCGTTTTGCAAGGGTCAACATCTCATGGTCCGTTGCCCCGGGTACAGCATAGCGGATATTCTCAGCCACCGTCCCGGAAAACAGGAAGGGCGCCTGTGAAACGATGCCCAGTTGGCGGCGGTAAGCGCCCAGGTCAAAGCTGCGGATATCCTGCCCATCCATCAGCAATTCCCCACTCTGAAATTCATAAAAACGTGCGATCAGCTTGGCCAGGGAGGATTTGCCTGCACCGGTGTGCCCGACGATAGCCAGGTTTTCTCCAGGGTGTATATGGAGATCAAAGTCACACAGGATGGCCTCGTTCTCGGAGTAGCGGAATCCCAGCTTCTTAAAAGTGATCTCACCTTTCAAATGAGTTACATCCAGGTTGGCGGTCTGGATGACATTCGGGTCGGCATCGATCAGGGCGAAAACCCGCTCGGCGGATGACAGCCCGGACTGGATCTGCGCCCAGAAAGCCGACAGGCTCATGACCGGGAACATGAAACTATCCAGGCTCAGGATGAACAGGTACCAGGCTCCGGCCGAGACCACACCCTCAGCCACGCTCAAGCCGCCTGTATACACCAGTATGGCTGTGAAGATGCCTCCCAAAGCGTTCAGGGTCGGGAAGACCAGCGAAAGCACCAGGCCGCGCCGGATGTTCACTTTATAGGAGGTCTGGTTGGCCCGGTCAAAGATTTGAAAAACACTGTGCTCCTGCCTGAAATTCTTGGCAATGGAAATTCCGCTGACGGTCTCCTTGATAGCGGAATTGACATCTGCCATGGCCTGCATGCCGCGCCGCGTCACCTGGCGTGCAATGCGCCGGTAACCATATGCCAGCAGGAAAAGAAATGGCAGGAAGGAGAACAGGATCAGAGACAGGTGCCACTCGGTGCGAACCAGTACCACTCCCAGCAGCACAGACCGCATCATCTGCGAACCGACATCGGTGACGATGCTGACCAGCTGTCCGAATTCGTTCGTGTCGGAGGTGATGCGTGAAACGATGCGCCCGGAGGAATACTGGTCATAAAAGGACAGGTCATGTGCAGCAGCAGCCCGGAAGGCTTCCGTGCGCACTTTCAGGATCACATCCCCCACGGCACGTGCCAGCAGGCTGCGCCGCGCCCAGTTGAAGGACCAGTTGGCAACACCGATGAGCAGGACCGCTGCGCTGATCAGCAGGATGCTGTTGAGCATTGCCTGGTTTTTCAGCAGGTCCACTCCCTTACTGACGATCACAGGCTGGGCAGCACCGATCACCGAAAGGAACAGGATCAGTACCAGGATGATGATCAGGCGCCTGGATTGGGGTTTGAAGTAGGCGTAAATACGCGCCACCAGCTGCCGGTCGGTGTACTGACGGTCATATTTTTCAACGTTGAGGCTGGAGAAAAAACCCATTTATTGCTCCACAATAT
>JBDRQK010000110.1:0-20596 GCA_043826315.1 Chloroflexota bacterium | reverse complement strand
GGAGAAAGATCATGAGCGAAGCCGAATTACCCAAAGCCTACGATTTTAAGAACACCGAAGCGCGAATTTATGCGATGTGGGAAGCGGGAGGTTATTTCAAACCATCCAACGATCCGAACCTGCCTGGTTTTGACCCGGACAATAAACCGTTCGTGATCTCCATTCCACCACCCAATGTGACCGGCGAACTGCACCTGGGACATGTGCTCTTTGTAGCCATGGAAGACATGATGATCCGCTATCACCGCATGAAAGGTATCCCCTCCCTGTGGGTGCCGGGCAGTGACCATGCCGGCATCGCCACCCAGCTACAGGTGGAAAAAATGCTAAGGAAGGAAGGCACCTCACGCGAGGCTATCGGCAGGGAGGAATTTGTGCGCCGGACCTGGGAATGGAAACACAAATATGGTGGTATGATCACCAACCAGATCCGCCGCATCGGAGCCTCATGTGATTGGGAGCGCGAGCGCTTTACCCTGGATGAAGGACTCTCCAAGGCTGTGCGGGAAGCCTTTGTGCGCCTGTACGAAAAAGGTTTGATCTACCGGGGTCCGCGCCTGATCAACTGGTCACCGGGACTGGAGACAGCCGTCTCGGACCTGGAGGTGGAATACTCTGAAGAAGCCGGTACTTTATATTACTTCAAGTACATGCTGGCAGATTTGAGCAGTACCGAATTCATCCCGGTAGCCACCACCCGCCCGGAAACCATCCTGGCAGATACGGCGGTGGCAGTACATCCGGAAGACGAGCGCTACCAGAAGTTTATTGGCAGGCAGGTGCTGGTGCCCATATTAGGACGCAGCATCCCGGTCATTGCCGATGAATACGTGATGCGCGAGTTCGGCAGCGGTGCCCTCAAGATCACACCCGGACATGATCCCAACGACTACGAGATCGGTATGCGCCACAACCTGCCGGTGCTATCCATGCTCGATTCGACAGCCCGTGTGACCGAAGTGGGCGGCCCGTATGCTGGTTTGGATCGCTTTGAGTGCCGCTCCAAAATTTGGGCAGACATGCAGGCAGCCGGGTTGACCATCAAGGAGCAGCCGTATATGCTCAACGTACCACGCTCCCAGCGCGGCGGCGAGATCGTCGAACCGATGATCTCCACTCAGTGGTTTGTCATGATCCAGCCTTTGGCAAACGCTGCCCTTGAAGCGGTAAAAGACGGGCGAATCCGTATTCTGCCTGAACGCTTTGAAAAAGTATATTTCAACTGGCTGGAAAATATCAAGGATTGGTGCATCTCGCGCCAGTTATGGTGGGGACACCGCATCCCGGTCTGGTATTGCACCGAATGCGGCGGACAGACCTGCGCGCGTGAAGATCCGACCGAATGTTCACAGTGCGGATCCACCCGGCTTGAGCAGGATGAAGATGTTCTGGATACCTGGTTCTCTTCGGGATTATGGCCTTTCTCCACACTTGGTTGGCCGGAAGAGACGCCAGATTATAAATACTTCTATCCCACCAGCATAATGGAAACCGGCTACGACATCCTGTTCTTCTGGGTGGCTCGGATGATCATGGATGGTTTGGAGTTCACCGGACAGGTACCCTTCAATACGGTCTACCTGCATGGACTGATCCGCGATGACGTTGGACGGAAGATGAGCAAGAGTTATGGGAATGTAATCGATCCGTTGACAGTCATGGATGATCTGGGTACAGACGCCCTGCGCTTCACGCTACTGGTAGGTTCGACTCCCGGTAACGATACCAACGTGAGCCTTAAAAAAGTTGAATCCAACCGCAATTTTGCCAACAAGATCTGGAACGCCGGCAGGTTCGTGCTTTCTGCCATTTCGTCCCTACCCGAAGACAGTGGATTCCCTATCGGATTGGATTGGTCCCTGGCGGATTCCTGGATCTGGGCACGTTTGCAAAACCTGGTGCGTGAGACCGAGCGCTTGTTCCAATCCCACCAATATGGGGAGGCGGGCAGACAGATCTACGAATTCTTCTGGAATGAATTTGCAGACTGGTATGTGGAAGCCGCAAAGCTGCAGCTTTCCCAAGGGGGAGCAGTCGCTTATCAAACCGCCGGAACCCTGGCACGCATACTCGACATCTGCCTGCGCCTGCTGCACCCCTTTACCCCCTTCGTGACCGAAGAGGTGTGGGGACATCTGCACCGGGAATTGCAGAATTCTCCCCTCAAGGCAATCTGCCAGGATTGGGCTGATGTTCTTATCGTAGCTGCCTGGCCGCTGCCCCGCCCTGAGGAAGGTTGGGAAATTGACAAACAAGCGGATTTCAACCTCATCCAGGAACTTGTGCGCTTGATCCGCAACCTGCGGGCTGAGAACAAGGTGAGAGCCAACCGGCGAATTCCAGCCATCCTGGTGAGCGCCGAACACATCAACCTGCTGCGTGAACAGGCTGGTTTGATCGCCTCCCTGGCCCACCTGGATACCTCCAGCCTGAGCATTCATGCCAACCTGGCAGCCAAGCCGGAGGACAGCATTGTAGGTGTGACCGGATCCGTGGAAGTGTACATGCCATTGGCTGGATTGGTAGATCTGGTAGAAGAAAGGTCTCGCCTGGAAAAGGAACTTTCCCAGACAATCTCCCAGATCGAACGCCTGGAAGCACTGTTGGGAAGCGATTTCGCCAACAAAGCACCTGAAGTCGTAGTGACAAAGGAACGTGACAAGCTGGCTGGTTTGAAACAGACGGCCGAAAAAATTCGCTCACAAATAGGGCAATAATGATCAAACACTGTAGGTCTGGATAAAATATTCAGGGTCTGAATAAGAGAGAAGGAACTAATTTTTTTTCAATAGTAATCAAACCAGAATGCTAAGAGTGTTTCATTGGATTGGAATGGGTAATCCAGAAAGGATACAATAAGATATGAACGATCAAGGTAATGTTGCCTTATTGGTAATCGATGTTCAATTAGGATTGTTCAAACGTTCAACATCCATCTATCAAGCACGCCAGGTTCTTGAGAACATTAACATCTTAATCGATCGAGCCAGACAGAGAGGCTTTCCTGTCATTTTCATTCAGCACTCCAATGACAACACACTGGTCAAGGGATCCGCTGACTGGCAGTTGCATCCCGAGATCCAGCCGCATGAAGGGGAGCAGATCATTTTCAAGCTTCATGGCAATGCCTTCGAGGGGACGAACCTCCAGGAAGTGCTCGAGGAAAAAAAGGTGGACAGGTTGGTGGTCACAGGCTTGGTGACACACGGTTGTGTCAAAGCCACCAGCTTTGGTGCCATCCAAAATGGATACAAGGTTGTGCTGGTAAGGGATGCCCACAGTAACTTCAGCAAGGATGCACCCATAATTATTGAGAAATGGAACCGTCTGATTGGCAGTAAAGGAGCTGTACTTCTTTTGACCCGGGATGTGGATTTTGATCATTTAAGGGAACAGTAAGAACGGTTTTCCTTCTGGATTTTTCTTCTTTTTAATAGAATTTCTATTCGACATATGTACGCTGGCTTTTGTCGCGATGATCATACATTTCGCTCAGGTTGAAGATGCCCCTGCCGTCGCCCGTGTTCACGTGGACACCTGGCACACGACCTATACCGGTATTGTTCCGCAGGAATTCCTGGATAATTTGAGTTATCCGCGCAGCCAGGCCAACTGGGAGACACAGCTTAAGGATCCTCTGGATGGCATGCACCTCTTTCTCGCAGAAGACCAGCCCGGGCAAGTCATCGGCTTTGCTTGTGGTGGTCCCTTGCGCCAGGCTCTGGCGGATTACGACGGAGAATTGTATGCCATCTACATCCTGGAGTCCTTCCAGCGTCAGGGCTGCGGCATGCTGCTGGTGAATACAGTCGCCTGCGACCTGGCAAGGCGAGGCTTTCACTCACTGGTCATCTGGGTCTTGAAAGACAATCCCGCCTGCCGTTTTTATGAAGCCCTGGGAGGTAAATTCCTTACGGAAAAGATGATCACCATCGGTGGCAAGCAACTGCCGGAGGTTGCCTACGGCTGGTCTTGCCTCGACCCCTTCACCCACCATCTTCCCGACAGATCATATCCATGATCTGTCCCCAATTTTAATCAACCATCCAACCTGCTTCGGGAACACGGGATCCTTCCATAAACCAGGTCCTGGCAGGGAGAAATGCAACATTTACGGAAATGAAAGATGGAAATTCAAAGCGTTAACTCATGTGATTTTCAACGTACTGCCGTGGTTGGAACCAGTTGCAGCGGCAAAACCACTTTCGCCCGCGAGCTTGCCGCCATCCTTGGCGTGCCGCATATCGAGCTGGATGCGCTCTTCTGGCTGCCCGGATGGAAGGAAACCCCAATTGATGAGTTCCGCACCCGGGTTGAGCAGGAAACCTGCAGTGAGTGTTGGGTTGTTGATGGCAATTATTCACAGGTGCGTGATATCGTCTGGAGCCAAGCAACGGGAATCATCTGGCTCAACTACTCTTTTCCCCTGGTGTTCTGGCAAGCATTAAAAAGGACTATCCGCCGCGCCTTCACCCGCCAGGAGCTTTTCTCTGGAAACCGGGAGTCGTTCCGCAAAACCTTTTTCTCACACGACTCCATATTGCTGTGGGTTCTCAAGTCATTCCGGAAAAATCGCTTGAAGTACACGAACCTCAAGGATTCTCCTGATTGGCAGCATCTTCATTTTACAGAATTCAGGCACCCCTCGCAAGCCACATCTTTCCTGTCGCAGGTTGCAAACACTTCCAGACTGGCTGTTTCTTCGTCCCAAGAAATACCTGATCTTTAGATCAGCTGCTCACATACATAACCTTTCTTCTCACAATTCTTGGTTGTTAGCTTAAATTAGACCATCTTGATCCCCACTCGTAATAACTTATGGTATGCTTAATCATTCTAATTTTTGGTGAGATGCCATGTATATTGCCATCGAAGGTGTTATTGGAGTTGGAAAAACCACTTTAGCCCGCTTATTAGCGCCGTCCTTTCAGGCGGAAGTGCTCCTGGAAGTTTTTGAGGAAAACCCTTTCCTTTCTGATTTTTATGGAGACCGACAGCGTTATGCCTTCCAGACCCAGATATTTTTCCTCTTAAGTCGTTATCACCAACAAAGACGTAAAGTGCGCGAATTGTTGGAAGAGAACATATCCCTGATCTCGGATTATACATTCGCCAAAGACAGCCTGTTTGCCAGCATTAACCTGCAGGGCGACGAACTGGATATGTACGGACGCGTCCACGAAGCCCTGGCAGAAAAGATCATCATGCCCGATCTGCTGGTTTACCTGCGGGCAGACACCAGTGTGTTGATGCAGCGCATTGCCATGCGTGATCGAAGTTATGAACGTAATATGGACGGCAACTATATCGACCAACTCAACCAAGCTTATGAAGCTTTTTTTTCAAAACCCTACGGTAGCACACCAATCTTGGTGATCGATTCAAATCCGCTCGATTTTGTGCATCAAAACAACCACCTGAAATTGATAGAAAATCGCATCCGGGAAACTCTGAAGCTTTCTCCCTTCCAATCTGAATTGCCCCTGGGAGATACGAACCCCGTTTGAGGAAAAATTGATGAGGATCACAAAAGAATCTTTATTGAGGGTTGCCAGGGAAAACGTCAGCCAGCGCATCCATTCCAGACCAGAACTGGTTGCAGCCTATTTGACCGGATCCCTGTTGAAAGATGCGCCTCTTCTGGGAAATACCACCGACATCGATCTGGTATTTGTCCACCCTCACCAACCATCGGTGCGGCGTGAGATCGTGGCATTGACCCCAGAGATCCACCTGGATATTAAATACAACCCGCGCTGTGAGTATGAACCACCGCGCGAGCTGCGCTTGAATCCCTGGCTGGGACCTGAAATGTATGACCCCATCCGCCTGTATGATGGCCGGCATTTTTTTGACTTCGTCCAAGCCGGTGTGCGTGAGAAGTATCATGACCCGGTCAATGCATATAGACGTGCATCTCTCAATGCACAGCATGCCCGCCAGATATGGGGAGATCTGCAGGTTAAACAGGATGACAGTCCAAAATCCATGCTTTTCTTTTTAAAATCAGTCAATCATGCCGCCAACGCGATTGCCGTGATCAAAGATTCTCCCCTTTCTGAACGACAATTTCTACTGGAGTTTTCAGGCTGCGCCGAGAGTACCGGAAACGCAAGCCTGATCGAAGATCTGTATGACCTGCTGGGTGCAAGCCAGACAGAAAAAAACAGTCTTGAGGGTTATCTTCCCGATTGGGAAAAAGATTTTCTGGAGGCTGGAAGAATCCCATCTGCAGATATTCGCCTGCATCCTGCCCGACTGGCGTATTATCGCCAGGGATTTGAAGCCCTGCTGACAGGCGAAAAACCCTTGTCCATTTTGTGGCCATTAATTCATACCTGGAGCCTGGCTGCAGAAGCTCTTCCTGCGACCGTGCGTTCTTCCTGGTCTGCGTGCTGCCTTCAGTTGGGTTTACTGCAGGAAGGCCTAGCTTCCCGCCTTCAAAAACTGGATCATTTCCTGGATATAGTAGAAAAAATACTGGATAAAATGGTCGTCTCCTACGGTTTAACAGAATTTGAGAGCAGCAATTTCTGAAAACCCACAGCAACATATGGGGGGCTATGTTGTCCTTGTTTTTAATTTACCTGTGGATAACTCTCTAATAACTGTGGATAAGTGATGTTTCCTGTGGATAAATCGCTCATGTGTTCGAAAAACTATTAAAATATAATCCCTATTTACAGGGGAATATAATAGTGTTACAGAGCAGACATAGATAGTATCTAAAACCGTGAAAATGTTATCCAAGTTATTAATCCAAATTTCTTCATTTATCCACAATAAGGAAACTCAAATTTGAGAATTGTTACCCCATATAGAGGCTGGTTGTTAGGTTAACACCCACAGTTACTCATTTTTTTTATAAGGAAACCTCTTTATCCACTTTTCCACAATCCCTACTACGACTACTAAATATATATATACTTAATTAATATCAAATTAATGTGCTTGAATATACCTTTCAAATCTTGTACAATCTAGATAAGAATGAATCTACCATTAATGAAAAAATCATTCTGGGAGATTAACATGGATATTATCAAAGTCTCAGCAACCTCCCGTACATCGGCAGTGGCAGGAGCAATTGCCGGTGTCATCCGTGAACATAATAGGGCGGAAGTGCAGGCTATTGGAGCAGGAGCGGTTAACCAGGCTGTCAAAGCACTGATACTGGCTTCCGGTTATCTGCAAGGGGATGAGATAGAAATCGTCTGCAAACCCGAATTTGTTGATGTTGAGATCGAAGATAAGGTGCGTACAGCCATCAAACTGGTAGTTGAGCCGCGCTAGCATTCAGTAGCTTTATAACTCTTATTTCGTTGGGACTGCAGGTTGGTATAAGGTGTTTCCATCTTTGATAATTCTATACACCTGCATACTATTAAATAATTGGGAGTGAGTCAAGCATGAAATAAAAATTCCCAATGGTTACCTTTTTTTAGGTAACCATTGGGAATTTCTTTTTTAAAAAATTAATCTGTAGCAGCCAGGGCAACTTCGCTTGGAAGAAAAAAGACTTCATCCTTGCCGGTGAGTTTTTCGTTCACCTTTGCAGCAATCAAGGTAAGGTGCCCGTTGTGGGCAACATAATCCAGGTCATCTGCGGGAACAGTCAGCACCGGGCATAGTTTGAAATCAGATATCCAGTTCTCATACAATAAATTCAGGCTGGCAAGATAATCGGCAGGAATGGAGCGTTCGTACTCCCGTCCCCGTTGAGCAATGCGTCTCATCAGGGTGGGAACGGAAGCACGCAGGTAGATCACCAGGTCTGGAGGAGGCAAAAAATCCACCAAATTCTGATACAGTTCACGGTAGGTGTGATAATCGCGCGAGTGGATATGACCCTGTAAATAGAGATTATGAGCAAATATCTCTGCATCCTCGTACACGCTGCGATCTTGAATAACGGAGTTGGAATGCAGCGAAAGAGCATGGTGGGAACGCAGACGGTGTGTAAGAAAAAATATCTGGGAATGAAATGCCCAGGTGCGCATGTCATTATAAAAATCGGTCAGGTAGGGATTATCGGTAACCGGTTCGTAGAAAGGTGTACAACCCAGGGTCAAACATAATTTTTCGACCAGGGTGGATTTTCCAACACCAATGTTTCCTGCCACAACAACGTATTTTTTCATTTTCAGGGTATTTCTCCCGCCAGTTCCTGGTCGATCAACTTTTTAAAAGTTTCATATGGTTGAGCGCCAACCATGTAGAGGCCGTTTATGAAAAATGTGGGTGTGCTTTGTACCCCCAAATCAACAGCATAGCTGATATCTGCTGCTACTTCCGCCGCATAAAGATCGTTTTCCAGGCAGGCAGTGAAGGAGTTCATATCCAGCTTTAATTCGCGGGCATAGGTCAAGTAGGCCTCTTTTCCCAGATCGTATTCATAGCTGAAGAGCTTGTCGTGATATTGAAAATAAGAATCCTGTTCACCCGCACAGTTGGCTGCATTTGCGGCTGAGGATGCTTGAGGGTGGATGCTATCGAGAGGAAAATCACGGTAAACAATGCGCACCTGGGTGGGATATTCATCCAACAATCTCTGGAATACCTCGGACTCCCACTTCTGGCAATATTGACACTGGTAGTCACTGAACTCGATAATGGTTATTGGGGCATCTGCCGGACCAATGCTAGGGTTGCCCCCTTCTTCGACAGGGTAACGGGTAACCTGCTGGGCGGCTTCAGGTGTGGTTTGTCCTTCAACTGCGACAGAATTTGCGGCAACCGGGGTACTGGCTCCCCATATCAGGAAGCCACTGATCAACCCCAGCACAAATACACTTACCAGTAAAATACTGTAGATTACAGGGCGATGAAATCCGGAAGATTTCATGCTTGTCTGCCAGGAGGTTTGCTCAGATAAGTCATTGGGTAACCGGGTTGTGGTCGATTCTGTCAACTCCTTATCAGGAGACACAGGTTTGATTTTTCGAGGGGTTCTGTTGAATCGACTTTTCATACGAAGATTATATCACCCAGAGTATTGACCTCATCCTTAAAATTTTAAGGTTGGTGGAATATTGTTTGGATATAAAAAATCTTTGTTTAAAAAAATATTGAGTTAGCATCATTAAGATTTCCGATGAACCTTAAGGATGGCAATTTTGGTAGGGTGATTGAAGGGAGCCGGGTCGAGAGGAAACGTGTTGAGATGCATTCCGCCATGAGGAGCAGAGGGGTAACCACAAAAATCATCCGGCACTGGCAGGAGATCTTCAATGTGAAGGTATCCTTCTGTGCACAATTCTTCCAGGCTGGACAGGTAATCTTTACCGCTGACAAACAATGCATTGTTGACGGCAACCAACCAGCCGCCATCCCGAACCAAGGGACGCAACTTGTTGATCAGGCGTTGGGTGTTCTTCTCCAGATCGACCGTGCCTTTATTCCCGGAAGCAAAGAATGGAGGGTCGAGAAAAACACAGTCAAAAAGCTCACCTTGACGATTCAAACGGCTGGTCAGCGCCCAGAAATCACCCACCAGGTAATCTGCCTTATGGATCGGGAATCCGTTCAAAGTACAGGAGGTCTTGGCAACGTTGAGATAAGCCCGGTTGCGGTCCATCTGCAATACTCTGTGTGCATCTCCAGCCCATGCGGCGATACCCAGACTGCCGGTGTAAGCGAAAGTGTTCAGGACGGTTTTACCCTTCAAATTTTGGATAGCCCAATGGCGCAAATTACGCGTATCCAGATACAGGCTGGCGTCCTGCTGCATGAGCAGGTCGAGCGAATACCAGACACCATGCTCCCTAACCCGGTCGGAGGGGATGCTTCCCAGCAGAAGAGTGCCGCATTTTTGCTCCAAGGTGTCTGCATGGCGGGTTTTCAGGATGATGGTTTGCAGCCAGGATAGACGGATATTGTAGAATTCCCGGGAGGTATGCACAGCTGCCTCCAACAAGGACGGGGGATCGGCGAGATTTTGGATGACCAGGCTGGAGGCATACAGATCGACTGCCAGGCCCGGCAGACCTTCTGTGAAGCCATTGAACAGCCGGAATGCTTCCAGGTGGTGCTCGTCAAACAACCCGATCCGGTTAGCAAGGGCTTCTTCCAATAAGGTTGTTACAGTTTGCTCCAATCTAATTCCTCATAAGTATAAACTCTTAATTCTTTTAGCCTTTCAGGGTTTCTATTTATCGGATCTTCTTCCAATGGAAACCACCAGCCAGCCGATCAATCCAACCAGTACCAGCAGGGTGCTACCCCCGGCAAAAACCCATTTGATGAAGTTGACGATGATCGTAAATAGAGCCAGCCAGTTGATCTTCTGCGGAAAGGTGGACAACAGGGCGGCAATACCCAGATTTTCGAGTACATCAAACAATAATGCTGCGAATGGCAGCAGGTTCAGTTTCTGCAATTTGCTTTCCAGTGGGAATGTCCGCTGCAGAAGAAAGGTGATGGCCAAACCCAGGAAAATGGAATAAATGATGGGGTAGGCAATATCAGCGGTAAGGGCGAATATCCGGTAAACATTGCGTCCCTGGGTTCCGTAATCTTCCACCTTGTTAAACAGTGCCGCAGGTGAAGCCCCAAATGTCAGATCTATGGAGCCAACATCGGGCGGGTTGCCTCCCAGCCATGTCTGCCCGAAAGGCATGACCACCAGGCTGAAGAGCAGAAACAATGCCATAAAAACCAGTATCAACCAGCCTTTGGCGTTTTTTACGAGCCAGCTGTTGAGTGATTTCTGCATGATTAATTCTCCAATTCCAGACAAGTGAGTTGATACTTACATCACGAAGGTTAGTAATATATTTCTGGACCTTGACTTGAACCTTCACGCATAGAGTTCGGGGGTTTTCGATACAGTTGAATTAACCCAGCCCGTTGAGATCGATACGTTCGACCTTGAAGGGTGTGCCAGACAAAGCGGGTTCGTCAAACTCACGCGCCGCCAGGTGACCGGAATAGACTGCCTGGGCGATGATATGTGGTGCCTCCGCATCCCCGATGCAGCGCAAGGTATGCAACGTACCACTCTCCAGATGAGGTTTGAGTTCATGATACAGACCATCCTGAGGCAGCCGATCTGTGACCAGCACAACAGCCTGGCAGGACTGTGAAGATGCCTGACCGGTGAGGACTTGCTTGAGTTGGCAGCCTCCCGCCTGGATCTCGACCAGGCGATGATGCAGCACGATCTTCACTCCCAGTTTCAGCAGGCGGGTTTCAATTCGCTCCTGTTCGAGTGTGTAATTTGTCCAGGCTGAGGGTAGACGGGCTGGAGTGAGCAGGGTGACCTGGCATCCGTGGCTGACCAGCAGTTCAGCCAGCACGCCGCCCATGTAGTAATGGTCATCATCGTAAATGAGAACCTGCCCTTCGGGAAGGTGACCAGACATCAGGTCATCGGGGCTGAACACACAGGGCAGGTCATGCCCGGGTATGGGTTTCCAGCCGGACCGGCCGATTCCATCCCGGCGCCAGGATGCTCCTGTAGCGATGAAGACATGCTTAAATCCGGACTCGAGCACATCTGCGGACTGGATATTGCTGGATGGGTAGCAGGTTATATTGGGTAGTTTGGCGATCTGGGTCAAGCGCCAGTCCATGACACGCCGCCATTCGCTCAGACCGGGCAGCTCGGATTCCAGGCGGACACGTCCGCCCAGTTCACGCTGAGCTTCCAACAGGGTAACGCTTGCACCGCGCTGCCCGAGGGCACGCGCACATTCCAACCCGGCCGGACCTGCACCGACAACAGCCACTTCCAACCCTGATTTTTTTAAGAGGGGTATTTGCTCGGGGTGCCAGCCGCGGCGCCACTCCTCGCCCATGCTCGGGTTCTGGGTGCAGCGAATCGGCACGAATTGGGTGTCGCCTGTGACACAGATGTTGCAACCGATGCATTCACGAATATCCTCCATGCGACCCTGGCGGATCTTCTCCGGCAGGAAGGGATCAGCAATGGAGGGACGGGCGGCACCTATCAGATCCAGAACCCCACGTTGTATAGCAGATAACATTGATTCGGGAGATGTAAAGCGACCCACTCCTACCACGGGCTTGCTGGTCATGCTTTTTACAAAAGAGGTATAGCGCTCCTGGTAGCCTTCTTTTTCAAAGCGGGATGTGGCTGAATCATTGCTCCAATCGCTGATATTGACATCCCACAGATCGGGAAGCTCTGCCAGAAGTCCCAGGATCTCATGACCCTCGTTCTCACTAGTCAGACCGCTGGATCCAAGCAGCTCGTCCACTGCCAGGCGCACTGCCACGGCGCAGGTGTCTCCAACGGCTTCTTTGGTGTCTTCGATCAACTCACGCAGGAAACGGGTCCGGTTTTTCAGGCTGCCGCCGTATTCATCCATTCGATCGTTGTAGCGCGGCAGCAGGAAATGCATAGCCAGGGACAGGTCATGAGCGGCGTAGCAGTAGATGATGTCAAAACCAGCCTGCCGGGCGTTCAGAGCAGCCTGGCGGTGCCAGGTGCGGATATTTCGGATATCTTCCCTGTCCAGTTGGCGTGTCTGCCCGGGTTGGATACCAATTCCCATACTGCGGGGAGCCAGGGGGGGAGTACGTGCATACAGGTTGTTGGCGTGCATCCCGCTGTAAACCAGTTCGATGCCTGCCAGGGCGCCGTGACTGTGGACAGCATCGGTCATGAGCTGCAGGGAAGGGATGTCAGCCTGATCCCACAGGCGGCCTTCCACATTGGGAGACAGGTCGCCTGTGTGATGGATCTCGACCTCTTCGGTGCAAACCACCCCCCAGCCACCTTCGGCTTTCATGGCGCGCATGGCTGCCAGGGATTGCGGCATGCGATACCCCATGCCGTTGCAGTGGGGCACCTGGTAAAAACGGTTGGGCGCTGTCACCGGGCCGATCTGCACGGGTTCAAACAGGATGTCGAAGGGGGAGGATGTCATTAACAGGCTCGATTTATGGAGGGATTTTACCCAAGGATACCATAATCAGGGATAGACCATAAAGGTTTACGAATCTTTTGGTTCTGGAGGAACGAAGAGGAACGAATAATTAAAAGGTATGCGTTTAATGTTTCAGGGGAGAGAAAAAGGGGTATCATAAAGAGTATTATAGAACATATTTTCTGCATTTACAAGAGGAAATTTGGGCTTGAAAATAAATAACAATACATAACTATCCATAAGAATTATTTGGATTCACTCTAGGGGATTCCTTGCTGTCATAAGTTTATCTCTCGGGCAGACCCGTAAGTCTGATTTAATTGCTCCAAAATACTCCTTTCAGTGAACCTATTTTGTTATACAATGTAGATGTTGACCACCTAATTAAGGATGGAGGCCATGTCAAAAAAAGAACAAGAGGGAGTACAAGATTTTCAGGTGCAAGCAGAACTTGCTGCAAAACAGGGGGATTGGAAGACAGCTGTAGGTTTCTACACCCATTGCGTAGCTCAACGAGCCGCAGAGCTGGAACTCATTACAAGTGTACAGGAAGGTTTATCTTCCAAGTTGGATATGCAGGGTATCTATGACCTGGTCGGCGATAAACTGCGTGATACTTTCAATGCGCAAGTGGTGATGATCTCTCAATACGACTCGAAAACCAATAAGATATTTCACCATTATGCAATCGAGCGCGGTCAGCACCTGCATATCCAGGGCTGGCACCCCGTGGATACATCCCGGGCTGAGGTCGTTCGCAGCCGAAAGCCGTTCATGATCAACGGAGAGCAGATACTCGAGGTATTGAACTCAGGAGCCATGCAAGTGGTGCCGGGTACGGACGTTCCCAAGACCTGGCTGGGTGTTCCGATGCTGGTAGGTGAGGAAGCGCGCGGAATCGTCAGTCTGCAAAACCTGGATAAGGAAAACGCATTCACAAAAACCGACATTGAGTTGCTTATGCTGCTGGTCAACAGTATGAGCCTATCTCTTGAGAATGCTCGCCTGTTCAACGAGACCGAACGCTTGCTAAAATTATTGGAAGGCGAGATGATGATCGCCCGCGAAACCCAGAAGAGTATATTACCCATGCAAACCCCCCCTTGTGACGAGTATGATCTCGGCTCAATGATCACACCTGCCCGGGCTGTCGGCGGTGATTTTTACGATTTCATCCGCCTGGATAAAGATCGGATCAGTTTGATCATCGGGGATGTCTCCGATAAGGGTCTGCCGGCAGCCTTGTTCATGGCGCTGACCTTCAGCCTGCTGCGTGCTGAGACGGAACATTCAGATGACCCGTGCCAGATCCTGCGCAATGTCAACAGCTATCTTTTAAAGATGAATGCGTCGGGTATGTATGTGACCCTGCTGTATGGAATATTGGACTGCCCGACAGGCAGATTTAAATATTCCCGCGCCGGGCACTTGCCTCCCATCATCCTGAACGGATCAGGAAAAGTTCTCCCCATTAAAGCAGGCGAGGGTCAGGCGCTGGGAATCTTGGAAGAAGTCAAACAGAGCTTGCAGGAAGTGGTCATTCCACCCAATGGACTGGTTTTATTATTCAGCGATGGATTGAACGAAGCGGTTGATGCGCAGGGCGTTGAGTTTGGATTTAAGCGTATCCACAAGGAATTATTCAACCACCGTGAAGAATATGCGACGGATATTTGCAGAAAGCTGTGGGAAGCAGTCTTAAGCCATAGCGGGGACGAGGCAAACCAGGATGATTTTACTGCAGTGGTTGTAAAGAGGCATGCCTAGTTCTTTCAGAGTAACGGGTAGATAGTTAACCCAAATTCTGGATAGTGATATTTATTTCCTATAGCCAGGAAAAATAGGTCAGAAATAAAATGATAAAAATATCGAGATTCTGTGTCGGTAAATACTGAAGCGATATGGTCTCATCTGCAATTGAGACACAAGACTCCGAAATCCCCGATGATCGTACTTTCGGGAGGTTTTATTCCATAGAAGAGTGCCACCTCTACAAACACATATAAAAAGTAATTTCAAACCCCGAGGTGTCTGATATGAACAAGATGGAAAAGAAACAAACCTTACACCTGATCCAACGCGAATCAGCCGGGTACTATCTGCTGCTGACCCTTGTCAGCTTTGCGGTTTCAGTTACCCTGATCCGTTTATTTCTCTCACTTACGAATTACCCCCAACTTGGGGAGGGTACGCTGCATATTGCCCATGTATTGTGGGGTGGTTTGCTGTTGTATGTCGCGTCGCTGCTTCCCCTGCTGTATGCAAACCGTGAAATCTACAAGATCGCAGCGATATTTACAGGCACAGGAGTGGGGCTGTTCATCGATGAGGTGGGCAAATTCATTACTGCACAAAATGATTATTTCTTCCCCATAGCGGCGGCCATCATCTATGCCTTTTTCCTTCTGACGCTGCTGTTATTCATCAATATCCGTCGAAATAAGCGCCAGAGCGGACGTGACGAACTTATCCAATCGATCGGTTCGATTTGGAAGTCCTTGTATGTGCCTCTGCTGCCCGGGGAGGTTTCCCGATTGAAAGCGCACCTGGAAATTGCTGCAAATACAGAATCTTCCCAAACACATAAGAACCTGGCTCAAGACTTGTTGAAATTTGTGGAGGCGGATGCGCCTGGTATCCCCGAGATGGACCATAAACCTCAAAGAAAGACCAGGATGTTCGTACAAAAATTGACCAACTTTTTAACAAATGAAAAGTTACGCCCGATCTTGATATTAGGACTGCTGTTCATCGGGTTGTTGACTATGAAGAATCCTTTCAGCGTCCTGCTGGCTCCCTGGCTGCCAGCCCATGTCACGGACTTTCTCACCAGCCTTTACCTTGGCAGACATATCGATGTGGTTGCCCTCCCCTTCTGGTATTCTCTACGATTGGGGCTCGAGATATTGGTCGGCAGCCTGCTGCTGACTGCAGCTGGTTTATTCATGCTGAAAAAAGACCGCCAGGCAGCCTTCCTGGGATATATTGCCCTACTGCTCTCTCTCGCCACTGTCAACCTGTTGTTGTTCTACTTCGAGCAATTCTCATCGATCATCACCACCACCATCCAATTCTTGTTGCTGCTCGGGATTGTCCGTTTCCGGAAAAATGAATAACTTATCTCACGACTTTTTTTGATTATTCGACCGTTGATATTATAAAATTAACTTTATAATGGTTTTATGAATCTAATTTCCGAAAAAAATTCAAAAGAATCTCTTGTGTGCTTGGATAATTAGTGGAAGAAACTATGCTTGAAATCCGTAACCTGCAAAAAATTCAGGATGGAAAAACAGTTCTTGATATTTCTTTACTCGATGTTAAAGCTGGAGAGGTTACTGCTCTTGTCGGCCCCGTTGATAGTGGTAAGGATATCCTTTTCCAGTTACTATGTGGTCGCATTCAACCAACGAATGGTAGACTCAACTTGGCTGGAGTTACTCCTTTCCACGAGAGGAAAACTTTCAGCCAACTGGTGGGTGTGATTTTTCCGGAGGAAAGTTTTTACAAACGACTTTCGGTAATGGAAAACCTGTTATTCTTCAGTCGTTTATATCATCTACCCAGATCACGCGTGATTGAGGTTCTTGAGCAAGTCGGTATGGCTGATCAAACTCAGGAAATTTTCGATAAACTTTCTCCAGGTCTCTGCAGAAGACTGGCATTGGGA
Source organism: Chloroflexota bacterium (assembly GCA_043826315.1). Taxonomy (GTDB): domain Bacteria; phylum Chloroflexota; class Anaerolineae; order Anaerolineales; family Villigracilaceae; genus UBA12087. The sequence continues at coordinate 4,033 of JBDRQK010000110.1, read as the reverse complement.
CGGGCACTTCTCAATCATCCCAGGATCTTATTACTGGCAAATCCATTCGACGGCTGCGAGCAGGTATCTGTAACTTTAATTAGTCGGGTAATTCGAAACGAGGCTCATGCTGGCGCGGCGGTGCTGATAGTAACCCAGGATAAATCCCACCTGGAGAATCTTTGCGATAGGATCCATATTCTGAATCAGGGTTGTGTGATCAATTCCTATGATCCTCGAGAGGAACAACAATTTCAAAAACCCTTCATGGTTCCTGCACGATCGGAGGATAGGGTCATCCTGGTTGAACCGGCTGAAATTCTATTCGCCTTTGCCCAGGACGACCGTGCTTATCTCCAAACCCCGGATGGTTGTCTTTCTACCCAGTTCACCCTGGCAGAATTGGAAAAACGCTTATCGCGCCGGGGATTTTTCCGTGCTCATCGAGGTTACCTGGTTAACCTGCAGCAGGTCAAGGAAGTGATCCCCTTTACACGCGACAGCTTTAGCCTGCGTTTGAAAAATAGCGAAGGAACAGAGATCCCCTTGAGTAAATCTGCCGAGCGCGAACTGCGCGAGCTTCTGGAATACTAATCCCTGTCCAATTGACACGTTTTAATCAAAGAAAATAACTTAAGAATCAGTTACTGACCGTCCAGTTCACGCCATTCACCCTCTCCATACGCCGTTTGCCGATTTTTTGTTGCACGGCGTATTTCTTTTATATATACTGATTACAGAAATTGATGCTCAAGCAGGTAATTACCCCAGCGAGGAGTGAAGAAATGAAAGCAATCGAAGTTCAAAATCTTACCCGAAACTATAATGGTCAATGCGCAGTGGCCGGGATTAGTTTCTATGTTGAACCTGGAGAGATATTCGGATTTCTTGGTCCCAATGGTGCCGGTAAGACTACCACAATCCGCATGTTGACCGGTCAGCTATTACCCACTTCCGGGACGGCTAGAGTAGCTGGATTTGATATCGTCACACAAAGGCAGGAGCTCAAACCAAGGATCGGTGTTGTATTCGACAACCAGAATATTTATGAGCGTATGTCAGCTTATGAGAATCTGAATTTCTTTGCCAAGCTTTACAGAATCAGAAAAGATCGTGTCGATGAAGTATTAAGACAAGTTGACCTGACCAAGCGCGCTGGGGATAAGGTCCAGAAGTACTCGAATGGTATGAAACAACGTGTTTTGATCGCGCGTGCCTTGCTTCACAAACCCGAAGTACTTTTCCTAGATGAACCAACCAGGGGTCTGGATCCTCATATTGCCCGCGACATTCGGGCAATAATTCTCAATCTGGCAAAAGAGGGTATGACTGTCTTCCTTACCACGCATTACATGGAGGAAGCAGACCAGATTAGCCAGCGGGTTGCTTTTCTGGACAGGGGGCATATCGTTGCCCTGGATACCCCGGCAAACCTTAAGGCTGTATATGGAAAAGATGACAAAACGACCCTGGAAGATCTCTTCATCCAATTGACTGGAAATGATCTAAGATAGATATGTGAGGAACAATGAATACATTGATTGACACCCTTTACATGACCTGGATTATCGGGTCCAAAGACATCCTGGATGTATTGAAGAGCAAGAGCAGCAGGACAAACCTATTGCTTATGATCGGGATGGTTGTATTTTTCTACTGGATGGGGACCTTGCGACCATTCGATAAGGACATCAGCGTTGTTGTGTATGATGAAGGCAATACCAATTTGATGATTGATAAGGTCTCCCTGGAAGATGGAGCCCAATTCTCTTTTCGGGAGGCGTCTTCTTTACATGATATGGAAGCCAAGATGGCAAATCAGAATCTTGGTTTGGTGCTTCCCGCAGATCTTGACCAGATTCGAACTGGTGGCGGTACTCCTGTATTGAAAGGATACATCTTCTGGGTTGACCGCATGAAAGTGGCTGCATTGGAGGCAAAGTACAGCCTGGCGTTCAGCGAGATCCTCGGTCAACCGGTCCAGGTCATCATTGGAGGCAATATTGTCATCCCGCAAGCAGATGCGGATGGCATGCAAACCACCATTGCCTACCAGATGATCTATTTCATTTTCACGATTGCACTGCTTTTAATCCCGCAGTTGATGCTAGAAGAAAAGCAAACCAAAACGATGGATGCGCTTTTGACCTCCCCAGCCAGTCCAGGCCAAATTGTGTTGGGAAAAGCGTTGGCAGGTTTTTTCTATATCCTCGTGACTGGTGGATTGGCGCTAGCCTTGTTCTCACGATATATTGTAAGTTGGGGGTTGGCTATGGCAGCTTTTCTGGGAATTGCCTTGTTAGCTATCGGGTTGGGATTGGTTGTCGGTAGTTTTATAAGATCCATGAAACAGGTCGGGCTATGGATGTTGGTGCTGATGCTATTGTTGGTAATCCCACCACTTTTTTACATGGAATCAAACTTGAAAGCCGGCATCCGCATGTTTCTGACATGGTTCCCATCTTCAGCATTGGCCAGTCTTTTTCGCTTCTCCTGTACGACTGGAGTAACTATGGCACAGATCCTACCCAACCTGGCGGTCGTTGTGATCAGCATTGCATTGACCTTTGGATTGGTGATCTGGAAAGTGCGTAGATCTGACCGTTATTGATAAATTAATAATCCTCAAAGCAGGAGAATCCCGGTATGCCTAATAAAACCAACCACACAATTGGTGATAGTTTGAATATTGTTTGGACGATCGCTTCCAAAGATATCGTTGATGCGATCAAGAATAGGGTGGTTGTCTCAATGATCCTTATGCTGAGTATTGTTCTGCTTCTACCAAAGATGTTGCCATTAATATTTGAAAATACACCCATGCTGCCAATCTTCGATTCAGGTGATTCAAACCTCCTGGTGGACCTGGGAACCAACCCCGACATATCCGTGAAAAAGGTTTTATCGGAACAGGAATTGTATTTTGTTTTGTGTGGATCAGTTTATCCACAGATCGGATTGCAGATTCCGATTGATTTTGACCAGATTACTGCAGCCAGTGGAAGAGTTGATCTTCAGGGTTATGTTTGTTGGGGCAAACGCCACCAGGTGTCGGAATTGCAGACAAGACTTGAAGGTGTACTCACGCAGGCTCTAAAACAACCAGTAACGATTCACATTAATGGGAATATCGTCTATCCACCATCTGAAGGCGTTCTAACCTTCAGTATGGTAACCATTAATTCTGTTCTTATGATCCTGATGATGGGAGTTTTCCTGGTGCCTAGCTTGTTTTTCGAAGAGAAAGAAACCAAAACGATCCAGGCTTTGTTGGTCTCTCCGGCGAGTATCGGCCAAGTGGTGCTTGGAAAAGCTCTGGCAGGGGCTTTCTACATCCTGGTTACTTCCGTAATCATCTTTGTTATTTCCTGGCAAGACGTGACCCATTGGAGCATGGTGTTATTATTCACAGCAGCAGGCGGTTTATTCTCGATAGCAGCAGGTCTGGTGCTAGGCAGTTTCTTTGAGAAACAAAACGATGTATTGGGGTGGATGATGGCTCTCCTGCTGATCCTGGTTGGAGCGGTATTGGCAAAAATGCTGGGCATCGAGCTTCCAACTTTGGTGGAAAGTATTCTCCCCTGGATACCTTCGATTGCCATGGGAGAAATTTGCAAAGCTGCCTACTTAGAGGTGATTCCTGTCACCCAGGTATTGAATAATGTATGGGTAATTCTAACCGTCTCATTGCCACTTTATGCACTTGTCATCTGGAAAGTGAGACGGTCTGATCGATAAGAATTGTAGAATAAAGGTATCCCTCCTGCTCAGTGAAGCTATTGCAAAAGACAAGTTGGGGAATAACAAGAATGATGTAAATTGGTTAACTAATATTTTTAAATATTTTTCAAGCCGGATTCATCTTGAAAGTGCAGGAAATTCTTTTGATCTCTTTTCTGATCAACATCCTGCCTTGTCAGTTACTTTCCAGTGTATTTGAGGTTTTTCCAGTTTTGTAATTTCATGCTGAAATTTCATCGAATAATCCTGATAACAGGTGGAATCACACCACCAGCTGACCTCTTTTCTCAGCCAGGCTGATCGTGGCTATCGT
>JBDRQK010000109.1:0-3035 GCA_043826315.1 Chloroflexota bacterium | reverse complement strand
TTTCTCGATTTCATGGTAAAGACAGGGAAAAAACCATCCAGCCTTTTAAAAATGCTCTTTAACAAAGTGGGAGGTCCTCATTATTACGACCGTATCGACACAACTTTCAAAGGTGATCGCAAGTCACGCGAAGAACTGATCTTAGCATCCAAACCAGTCACTATTGGTGGACTAAAGGTAAAGAAACTAATTACAGTGGATGGCTTCCAGTTTATTCTGGAAGACGGTGGATGGATGCTGATTCGATTCAGTGGCACCGAACCAATCATGCGCGTATATTGTGAGACGATGCATGCTGATAAAGTTCAGGCAATTCTGCAAGATGGTCTCAAAATTGCCGGGATAAAATAGCTGAAGACTTGCAATTGTTTTTTTCTTGGCATTTTAAATTTTAAAGAATTAAAACTCCAACGGATGTTGGTTTTTAGCAACTGATAGTTTTATTATTAATTTATACTTCAGAAAAGATTATAATGGACTTGGAATGCCTTTGGAATTCGTCGATACACATTGCCATTTGGACTTTAATAAATTTGATAACGACCGGGATGAAGTAGTTATACGAGCCCAGACTGCTGGACTGTCACATATGCTCATTCCTGGCATAACAATAGAATCCAGTCGCATAGCAATCGAGCTATCTGAGAACAATCCTGCCCTATTCGCTGCCATTGGTATTCAACCTAATGATGCCATGACTTGGAATGATAATAGCATCGGTGACCTGACACAGCTTTATAATTCCAATAACAAGACAACTTCTTTAAAAAGAAAAAAGATCGTTGCGATCGGAGAAATTGGGTTGGATTATTATTGGGATGCTGCACCGCAAGCGCATCAAAAGAGAATACTCTGGGAACAATTGCAGCTTGCATCCAAACTTAATTTGCCGGTTATTCTGCATCTTCGTGAAAAAAAAGATGCAGTACAAGGTCCTTGCTCAGAGGATCTATTGGAAATACTTACTGATTGGAGGAATCAATTAATCTCCACAAAAAATCTAATATCCATACATCCAGGAGTATTACACTCATTTAGTGGTAATATCGACACTGCGCAAAAAGCCATTCAGTTGGGTTTCTTCATCGGTGTCACCGGACCAGTAACTTTTATAAATGCAAAGAATCAGCAGGATCTGATCGCTGCGATTCCGCTCGAACGTTTACTGTTGGAAACTGATTCTCCTTTTCTTACCCCGCATCCAAATCGCGGGCAGCGAAATGAACCAGCCAACATTAAATTGGTGGCAACCAAGGTTGCAGAATTGCATAAGGAATCTTTGGCAAGAGTTGCTGAGCAAACCTGCATCAATGCCGAAAAATTATTTAATTGGTGAAAAATTGAGTCAACTTCCATTTACAATGCCTATTCAGCCATCAATTCAAGAAGTAGAAGAGCTGATGCGCCTTCAAGCCCACGGTCGTCACCCTGAGCTTCAAGCAGCATTTGACCATCTTATTGTCGCAGGCGGCAAGCGCATCCGTCCTGCCCTGGTATTATTAATTGGAAATATGTTAGGCGCTGATCATGATCGCCTCATAACAACAGCAGCAGCAGTTGAAATGCTTCACACTGCTACACTTGTTCACGATGACCTGATCGATGGCGCATTGTTACGACGCGGAAATCCAACATTAAATTCTCACTGGTCACCAGCAGCGACCGTATTAACTGGTGATTATATTTTCGCGCGGGCAGCCAAACTGGCAGCCAATACAGACTGTCTTCCATTAATGAAACTTTTCGCTGAAACACTCGCTATCATCGTGAACGGAGAACTAACGCAATTATTCTCAAGCGAGGGTAATGCAAGCCGGGAAAACTATGATCAACGTATATATGCGAAAACCGCTTCCCTGTTTGAAATGTCCGGTCGTGCAGCCGCCATGATCAGCCCGGTTGAGCAAGTGATCGTGGAGAAAATGCAAGAATTTGGCCGGAATATTGGAATGGCATTTCAGATCCTGGACGATATTCTCGATTTTACTGGTGAACAGGAATTTGTCGGAAAACCTGTTGGATCCGACCTTCTTCAAGGTCTTGTTACTTTACCTACACTCTACTATATTGAAAGATATCCGGATGATAAAAATATTGCAGCACTTCTCAATGGAGATTTCTCAACCCAACCAGATGCAATAGTCGAATTGGTGCAATCCATACGGGTAAGTGAGTGCATCAAACTGGCTCACAATGATGCCAGATCTCTAGTTGAAGGTGCAATTAATAACCTCAAAGATATGCCTGTTGGGGAAGAAAGGCAAGCTCTCGAAGAGCTAGCCTGGTATATCGTTGACCGCAATCTATAAAACCCCAAATATGCAAAATTACATCCCGAGTAAAATCATATGGGTGGGAATATTAATTTCCATCATATCCATACTTGCCAATCTAATCTTTTTTGCTTTAACCAAAGCGTTCGGTGAACAATACATCATCCCATTAACCGACGTGGCTTCGATTACCGGACCAATGCCGGTGGTTATGGTTATTTTGGTTACTTTCCTTTCAAGTTTATTAGCTACAGCATTGTATGGTTTTTTGAACATAATAACACCTAATGCAATTTTGCCACCGTTTTTGTCTATTACAGGTACCGCATTTCTTGTTTCATTTGGCGGACCAATGGAACTCCCTGAAACAGTGATGCAGACCAAAATCTTATTATGCATGATGCATATTATTGCAGCCCTTATTATCATCGGGGGATTTTATATCTATCACCTGCATTTACAAAATCCAATTAAAATATCTTAAATTGTGGCAATAAGGTTATCAAATAAAAAAATCCCATCAATCGATGAGATTTTTTAAGGAGGCGTCGACGGGATTCGAACCCGTGATAAGGGTTTTGCAGACCCATGCCTTACCACTTGGCCACGACGCCAATAGAATTATTAAAACAAGGACTGTCGATTGACGGTATGCTGGCATCAATCGGCAATCCTCAATCGAAGAGCGGGCGAAGGGATTCGAACCCTCGACCTTCTCCTTGGCAAGGAGACGTTCTACCACTGAACTACACCCGCAAATCT
>JBDRQK010000108.1:0-3735 GCA_043826315.1 Chloroflexota bacterium | reverse complement strand
ATTCCACTTCTACGATCCGGTAAACAAGGTCTATGTTTACAGCCTTGTTGATCATATTTTGAGCCGGGCAATATTTTTGGGATGACAATTCCATGGCTCTTTCAACCGCTTGCGGGTCAATATTCCTGCCGGTGACCACATACTCGATCTGCACCCACTCCCAGACCTGTGGATGGGGATCTGCATTCCTGGTATGTACAAACACCTCAAAATCGACAACCTCCTGTTTCTTTTTCATCAATATGGAGAGCACATCCATGGCAGTGCATCCTGCTAAACCAACTCCCAGTAATTCCATAGGTCTGAAGCCTGCCTGACCAATATCCATACCGGAAGCCAGGTGAACCTGCACATCATTACTTGCATTCCCATCAAACTCCAACCCCTTTTTTGCCCATTTAACCTTTGCTTCCATCATGTCTCCTTGATTGTCATTAATAGTATAAATTCAAGCCAGGTGGTTCATGGCGCAGATATATACGATGGACCTGCAAATCCAAGCTAATATATAAGGACAGCTAACTTACCATACAAAAGGGTGAATTGATTTTATTGTGTATTGCAAGCTGTCGATGAACTCACCATATTCCGTATATTAAGATGGATTTAATCAGACAGACCCATTAAGGGTGACAATCAGCTGGTAATGTAAAAACAAGCGGGACATTAATGTTGACAAGTTCAAAAGAGGCTTCAATATCAGCCACTTCTGCATCCGGAGTTCCTTCTGCAGCGGATCTGACCTGAAGAAGCAGATGATACTTTACGATATATTGACCATCCTTTGCCAACCAGTAATCGCCTGAATTAATCGTGGCAATTGAACCAGAATTATCCCCGATTCCTTCGATCTTAAATTGAAAATGATTCGTGATCACTCCGTTCACAAGCTCTTCACCAACAAATGAAGGATTATCGATCAAGGGTATTACATCAATCAGATTGGAAAAGATATCACTCATTTCTTTTTCCTGGTCCGTGATTGTATCGTATTCCCATTCATCTCCGGAATTGGTGCAAGTTTGAAGCCCGATCGAATAAGTTTCCATTGTTTCATTGGATTCTTCATCATCATTTTCAGGATCAAACATTTCGGTTGTGATAACTGAATGGGTGTTCTTGTCAACGACTGATCTTTCCGTGAATTCAGTTATCTTGGTTTTTGCACCTGTTGAATCTGAAGAATTAAGCATAAACGTTGTTTGATAACTATCCAGACTGCCAAGCCCATCTTTGATACCAACCGGTTTGGGATCAACCAACTGGTTGGTAGGAACCTCCTCAATGAGGGGTTGGGTGGTCGGGTTACCTGTGTTATCGCTTCCTTGATTGTCAGTATTGTTGACAGGTACTATTGTGAGAGGCAATTTACAGGCAGTTACGATGAAGATGGCTATGATAAAAATAGTGATCCTGGTGGTTCTTGATTTTTTCATGGGTTCCTCCTTTGTCCAATTTGCACATTATGTCTAATTTCTTCCAATTAGATCCGGGATGGAAGTTCTATGGATGCTTACCAGTGGGATGATCACCCCTATCGCTAAAAGCCCGCAAGTGATCAGCGCCATAATTCCCAGAGCCATTGTGTCCAGATCCCTGGCCAAACCAACACCAAAAGCCGAGAAATCCTGAATCATTGGGAACAGTAAAAAGGTTGAAACCATCAACCCGAATATGATACCCCAAAAAATGATCACACTTGCCTGGGTGATGAAATATAACAGGATCGGCTGAAAACCAAAACCCAACGATTTTAGAATACCAAACTCATGTTGGTGCAGGTAAGCAAGCCGCCACAACAGGTTTGCCAGGGTTATGGCTGTTGCGATGTAACCCAAAACTCCCATAATTCCCAAAAAATTAAAAAAAGAAAAAACGGATGGTCCAAAAGCTCCGGTGGTCTCCCCCTTTTGGGTGACAGATATACCCTCTTCAAGCAGATCACCTGGTTGGAGACTGCCGTTATCAGGAATTAAATATAAAGAAACATCATTACCATAATTTAATAGATCCTGGGCATCTTTCAGGCTGATCCAAGCTTCATTGTCCTGGAACGATCCTGTGATGAATATTCCAATAACACGGAATTTTCGCCCTCTGAGCAAAAGATCACTTCCAACCTGGGCGTTCTTGGTCCGGGCCAAGGTTTCACCGACCATTACCAGGCGTGCAGGATCCCCCTCCTCCAATGCTCTGCCTGAGAGCAATGTAAATGTACTGATCTTCCGGTAATCTTCCAGTTGAAAAGCGCGCATCAGGATTCCATTTGTGTACGAAGTACCGACGAATTGATGGATCTCAGGGATCGGATCGGAATACCCTTTTTGGATGAGCATATCTTTAACAGCTGAGGTCATCCGGCTGCCATGAACTTCACTCAAACCATCACTACTTCCCACTACCAGCCAGTTGGTTTCCAATTGTTCATAAATATTCGTTGCACTTTTTTGATAACTGAACAAAGCCAGAAAATTCGCAAGCGAGATTCCCAACAATCCAGCAAGAACGATGAGCAATTTCCAACGTTTTAATAAATCTTTGACCGCCAGGGATAAGATCGCAATCATTGTTTACCGCTGTTGAATTGCACTATATACACTTGTTCTATTAAGGCTTATTGTAGGGATCCAAATACCTATTCCACCAAATAGAAAGGCGAGAATAATTCCAATTATAAGAATTTTTCCACTTATGACAACATCGATCATTGCGGAACGCACTATCAATGGGGTTTTTTTTTGGATGTGATCGAGAAGCAGGATTGCTAATCCCCAACTCCCAAATAATGCAATAACGATCTGAAATCCTGTTCGTAATGCCAATATCATTCTAATAGCTGCGGCTCTTAACCCGATGGCACGCAAGATGGTTATCTCACGATTTCTCTCAGAAAGGGTAAGGTAGATGGAACCATAGGTACCGAACATGATCAGCAAAGTTGACAGGAATGCCAATAGACCAGTGACTTCGCCAACATCATCCAGGGCATCGGCATATTGAGCATACAAGTAATCCACAAAAAATACATCAAAATTTCCGGAAATTCTCGGATCATTTTGCAAGTTTTCTTTGACGACTTCCGCATCAACACCCCGGGATACTTTTACCCAAGCAAATTGATAAGAATCGTGTGTGTTATATAGATTCTCAGCCGCATCCAGGGTCATCCAAACGGACGAGGATTTGGATCCAGGTGAACTGATCTTTCCTACGATCGTAAAATTTCTCCCGAATATTTTAATCACTTTGTTTAACTGCCATTTTGTTAATTGAGCCGTCCCTTCACCGATGACCACTTCATCCAGCTTCTCAGGCCAGCGGCCTGCGGTTAATTCCAAAGAAAAAACATTCTGCATATTTTCAACCTGCGTTCCCCGAACTTGAATGAGATAAGACTCGATATTCATTAATCTAAAGACAAGCGGAGCAACAGTTTCCACCTGGTCGGGTTCAAGCTCGAGAATGGGTGCAAATTGATCAAGTGTTATCAGGCTATCTCCGGGATCAAGAATGTTTTTTGAGATTACCAACAGGCTATTCTTGTTTTCATCCTGTTTGCCGAATTGCAGGGAAGCCTGGGAGAGTGCTGCCAGACAGAAGTAACAGGTAATAAAGATCATCAGGTTGACTACAGTGATGGTCGTTCGCCAGCCATCCTTGATCAAATCACGCAGGATAAATCTAAATATATTAAATATCCCTGTCAGTATGTTTTTCATGGATCATGCCGTCTTT
>JBDRQK010000107.1:0-3202 GCA_043826315.1 Chloroflexota bacterium | reverse complement strand
ATCGTGCACATCACCATACACGGTGGCAAGGACCACAGTTCCCTTTGTGACGCCTTCCACTTTATCCAGATATTTTTCCAGGTGGGTGACAGCTTTTTTCATGACCTCGGCCGATTGAAGTACAAAAGGCAGGATCAATTCTCCCGCGCCAAATTTATCACCTACCTCTTTCATGGCTGGAAGAAGTACTGTATTCAACGTGAGAACTGCTGTTTCGTGTCCGGTTGCAGAAGGCAGGATGATCTCATCAATATCTGCTTCAACCCCTTCCTTGTGGCGATGCAGGATGCGCCAATGCAGACGCTGGGCGGGTGTCATATCCGCAGTCGGGTCAATCAGATTATTCTCCTCAGAGACCAGGACATTCTCGTATCGTTCTATATAACGTTGCAGCGCGTCCGGGCGGCGATTGAAGATCAGATCTTCTGCCAGCTCTTTATCCTTTTGGGAGATATCCGCATAGGCGGTGACATGCGCCGGATTGATAATAGCCATGTCCAAACCTGCCTGCACGCAATGGTACAACATGACAGAGTTTAGTACCGGACGGGATTGAGGGGACAGCCCAAAAGAAAGGTTGCTGACACCCAACGAAGTATAAACACCCGGAAGGTTTTCTTTGATAAGGCGGATCCCTTCGATGGTTTCTTTGGCAGAATCGGCAAACTCAGGGTCGCCTGTCGCCAGCGTAAAGGTCAGGGCATCGAATACCAGGGCATCCACTGGCAGTCCTTGTTCTTCAACCGCCATATCGTGGATGCGGCGGGCGACATCAAGCTTGCGTTGAGCTGTCTTGGCCATACCACTTTCATCAATGGTCAAAATGATCACTGCCGCATTATGGCCTTTCGCCAGAGAAAAAATCTTGTCGGCTTTTGCGCGGCCACCTTCCAGGTGAGTGGAATTGATCAGGCATCGTCCAGGCGCTGTTTTTAATGCAGTCTCAAGTACATCTAATTCAGTCGTGTCTATCACCAGGGGAACTTCAATCCCCAGGGTTAATTTCTTAACAACATTTCGCATCAGGTTTACTTCATCCGGGCGTTCTGTCACCGCAGTGGAGATATCGATGGCATGTGCGCCAAATTCCACCTGCTCGCGAGCGATCTCCAGGATGGCATCGTAATTTTCTTCGAGCAGCAAGCGCTTGAATTTTCGACTGCCCTGGGCATTGCATCGCTCCCCTATCAGGAGTGGCGCCGGGTCCTGGTTCATGGCAATCGCCTGGATCGAGGATGATAAACGCGCCGTTGAGCTTACCGGTCGTACAGGATGAGGTTTATTGTCCAACCGTTGTATCAGGGCTTTGAGATGCTCAGGTGTAGTCCCGCAGCAGCCTCCCACCACCGATATATTAAATTTCTCAACAAATTCAGCCAGTGCCTCGGCGAATGGCTGCGGTTCAAGCGGGTAGACCGCCTGACCATCCACATTGATCGGCAGGCCGGCATTGGGGATACAGGAAACCGGCAGGATGCTTTGTTCCCCCAGCAAACGGATCGGTTCCCGCATGTGTTCCGGGCCGGTGGAACAATTCAAGCCGATCACATCGATGGCTAAATTTTCCAGGATGGTCATGGCTGCTGTGATATCTGTACCCAGTAACATTCGTCCAGTCGTATCCAGTGTGATCTGAGCCTGGATCGGTAAATGGATGCCGGTTTCTTCAAAAGCTTGCTGTATGCCTGTAATGGCTGCTTTGACTTCCAGGATGTCCTGGGAAGTTTCGATCAATATCAGGTCAACCCCTCCCTGGATAAGACCCACTGCTTGTTCCCGGAAAATATCAGCCAGCTCATCAAAACTGACATTGGAAAGTTCCGGATCATCTGTTGAAGGCAGCTTTCCGGAAGGACCAATGGAACCTGCTACAAAACGTTTCTGTGCCGGGCGTCCATCTTGACCTTCGTGGGAATATTCATCTGCCAACTTGCGCGCCAATCCTGCCGCGGTACGATTGATTTCAAGGATCCGATCCTGGAGACCGTATTCTGCCATTGTCAGCCGGTTGGCCCGAAAGGTATCCGTTTCCAGCACATCCACCCCCACATCCAAAAACGAGAGATGCACTTGCTCAACTGCCTGCGGGTAAGAGATCACCAGGTAATCGTTACAGCCGTTCAATTCTTCCCCGCCGAAATGTTCAGCCGTCAAATTTTGCGCCTGGAGACTTGTTCCCATGGCACCATCAAATATGAGTACCCTTTTTTGTAAGGCATCCAGGTATCGACGGTTGGTATATTTTCGTTTGGTCATTAGTGTCCTTTATCTTGGAAATTCAATTTATTATTGGTGATAAGAGTGCATATAAAAAAAATTTCCTGATTTTCGGAATGGATTCAGCCCAACTCGATCGGTTCAAAATTCCCGGGAAGGTTCTTATCTCCCACTCGCTCACGTTCGCCTTGGAATTTACAAAGTTAATAATTTCTCTAATTGATCGATGTGATCCAGATAATGCTCATTTGTATTGCTGGCGATAACACTCCAGGGTTGCCAATCGGATGGCATTCCTTTAAATGCCATCGGGTCATTTAAGCCCGGTTCATCCAATTCTTCCAGTAATTCCAGCATCATCATATAGGTTTGAGCTTCGTTTGCTATGACATCGTTCAATTCTTCATTCCGAGTTGCTAAATGAATAGCGGCATTTCTTTCCTGCAGGGGAAGGTTCCACCATTCGGACCCTTCCAACTTATGCTGCCTGAGTAAATTCACCATTTCAGATTCATACCAACCGATATGTGCGATCACATCTTTGGCTGACCACTGCTTGCTATCTCCCATTATCTCCATTTGCTCCCGCGTAAATTTTAATAGCACAGCATCCAGGGAATTCCTTGCTGAGAGGATCAATTTAATAAAAATTTCTTTATTCATCATTCAGACATATCCGATCTTTGATCTTTATGTAAAAAACATTTGTCTAATTATACCTATTTTTATCCGCTTTACCTTCTCCTTTACATGCCAATTCATGACAGATCGAGTGAGTTCCAAATGTCGGGAAATATATGCAGATTAATTTTTTTTTAGCTCATCCCGTTTATGATGGAATTGATATTTACTACAATCTGGATATTATCCAAAATGATATATTTTATTTGACTTTTTTTTAATTACTCTGTACACTAGTGAATGAACTTTTTGAAATATCAGGAGGAACCATGACAGTACAATTCCAGTTTGTAATGCGTTCCGG
>JBDRQK010000106.1:0-7929 GCA_043826315.1 Chloroflexota bacterium | reverse complement strand
CCCCATTTCACAAAGTTATCCACAGGTTTTTCCACAGGTCTCTTGCTGCTTTTGTGTCTGTGCCTTGTTTTGCCGGGTGACTTTGCCTGCCTTGAGTCAAGGTTTGGCTTGTGGACAGGTCCTGCAACAGGATAGGGACTCGAACGTTGCGTTTCAAGGGCATCTTCTGTCTCACATCGTGCTGTGCTTTGTACAGTATCTTCTGTTTCACATTGCGCTGTACTATGTGCAGTATCTTCGTCCCCTTTCCCGGCAGGGTCCGTTGCAAGCTGGCGCCTGCGGCGAAACGCCCGGCTGCGTTCCGTGCTGTTGGGGGCAGCCTGGCTTTCCTCGAAACCGGTCACCAGCCAACCCTGTGAGGTTTCTTCCACCAGCCCGCGCTCATGCAAACCTCTTATGCCAACCATCAGTTCTTCCAGGTCAAGCCGCAGGATCCAGGCCATGTCTTTCACATCCGGCAGCAGACCGTCCTGATCCTTCTCTCCCGCCAGCATGTAAAATTCAAATAAACGCCGGAACAGTTCATCCGGCAGCAGCCCATAGGTCGGGTCGTCCAATATGTCCACGTGAAGTTTGATATAGTCTTTTTTCATGGCATCCGGTCTCCTTTAATGTGATCAATTTGACAACATTATAGAACATTAGTTCTAAAATTGCAAGTCACTATTTCAATAATGCTGGATTATATTTAGAGAGCAAGAAACAAAATTAATTAATTGACACCTGTAAATTTCATTCCAAATGGTTGTATGATCTGCGATTAGAAAGATCAACTGGGCTTTTAGGTGAAGAAAATGGTTTTATGTCATGGTTAATTAATCGTTCGTCCGCACCCGCAGTCATCAAATAAGAAAAGATAAAATTACCAACTTTTTTTTACTTTTGTTTTTATATTTAGAGGTTTATAATATAAGTATGTATTTTGATATTTTTGATCAAAATAACTTTAACAGACTATTGATAGCTTGTAATCTTGGCAATTTAATTATTATCAGTACCAAAAATAATAATTGAGGTAAATATAAATTATGTGGGTTTTAATAATTCGTTCGCCATCCAGTACACCTCTCGAATATATGGTTAAGCAAGGGAAAAACACCCTGGGACGAAAACCCGATAATGATATTGTTATTTTAGATGAATCTGCCTCGCGCTTTCACGCAGAGATCTACTGCCAAAATGAGCTTGCAGTTATTAATGACCTGGGAAGCACAAATGGGACTTATGTTAACAGGGAGAAGATCTCCAAGCCGCATGTCTTTCAATCCGGGGACCAGATACGTGTTGGCCAATGTGTGATCAGTGTCATCTTTCAGAAAAATGGGGACACCCCGGCACTTGTTTTATCACTCTCGGGGACTCGTCCACTCACGCGTGATCTCCTTCTTGAATCGATCGATAAGAACGCGGTATTACTGGATGTTGTTTCCAGCCGGTTGACCATGATCTTTAACCTAGAAGCAGCGCTGAAGGAAATTGCTGATATGACCCAGCAATCCATGGGAGCTGATAATGCCGGGGTGATCCTGGCAGAAAATTTTGACAAACTGGATGATCTGGAAATACCAAGTTCCATAACCCGGCGGGCACTTGAATTGCAATCTGTAGAGATCGATTCAGATTTGAACACCAATGCTGATAATTCTGGTGGTAGCAAAGGGCAGCATAAAATTAGTTCAGTTTTGTGTGTTCCAGTCAAAAGTGAGCAGGAAGTAGTTGCTCTTCTTTACGCCATTAAGACGGATCCCCAAGCCAGACCTTTTAGCGAGCATGATGTGCAGCTGGCAGTCGCGATCAGTCACCAGGCTGCGATGACCTTCCAACGCGAGAAACTGCTCAAAGAATCTCAAATATTGGAGCAGTTAGCCACTACCGATAGTCTGACCGGGATTCATAATCGCAGGCAGATACTCAACCTGGCAGAGTTCGAGTTTCAACGTTCTCAGCGCTTCAAACATCCACTGACCCTTCTTCTTCTTGATCTTGATGATTTAAAGATAATAAATGACACCCATGGTCACCTGGTTGGCGATAATGCTCTGCAACTTTTCGCCAGCAATTGCAGAAAACAGATCCGGAACGAGGATTCCGTCGGTCGCCTTGGTGGTGACGAGTTTGTCATCTTGCTTATTGAAACATCTAACGAAACCGGTAGAACTGTAGCCGAACGAATTCATCAAAATTGTTGTAATTTGCAAATTGAAACCCGGGATGGTTCCATCGGGCTTTCAGTCTGTATCGGGGTCGCTACCAGCAGCGAAACGACTTCAAATCTGACCGACTTGCTCGATAAGGCAGATGCTGCCATGAGGAAAGCAAAAAAGGCTGGCAAAAATCAAATTGTGGTAGCTGCTCAATAAGGGAGATATGGCGGGCTGGGAACTTGCTTGTTCTCTGCCTGCCCCGGAGCAGGTAATTGGTCACAAGCGGATAATTATAAAAAAAGTGCACACTTGTGTGCACTCTTTGTGGTACCCGGCAACCATTCGGTATGCAATCAGGTCCTTAATAATAAGCAGATCTCTCAATCGTAGAATGGAAACGCCTGTTTGGAAGAGCCTTCCTCCTGCTTGTTGCACCGGGCTGTTGAAGTGTGCCGCTTGCGGGGCAGCCGGATGGGTTCATCGTTGTCGGAAGAGACTGCGTTTTCCTGCAAGCGGTCCACGACCCAGCCTTGAGGGGTCTCATGCACAATCCCAAACTTGTTAAATTTATGCAGGGTTTTAGCCATTGCCTTCCTGCTGATCTTCTTGTGCCTGGCATCTTCCTCCCTCCCATCCTCCACCTCCAGCCCTGCGATTTAAAACCTGACAGGTTTGCGATCCTGTGGTCCATTATCCATCGTCCGATCCGGGTGTATAATACTTTCATTATCAAACTATTCTCCCATGCAACTAAACCGAGGCAACCATGCCCGCACCTCTCTCCAACCAGCCTGTTATCGACAAATTCTGGGAAAGCATCCCCCCCGCCTGGCGCCAGACCCGCACACAGATCCGTCGCATCGCCTTCGAAAAATTCCAGATCAGCGTCGAGCAGTTCCAGGTACTGCGCCGCATCCGGCGCGGCAGCACATCGGTCAGCACCCTGGCGGAAGCCAGCCAGACCGGGCTTTCTACAGTCAGCAAGGCCGTCGAGTCCCTGGTGCGGCGCGGGCTGGTGGTACGCTCGTCCGATCCGCTCGACAGGCGCAAGATCCCCCTGGCATTGACGGAAGAAGGTCAGCGTGTTTTGCAGTTCATCTTCGACGAGGCTGAAGCCTGGCTGGCAACCCGCTTCGGGAAGCTCGATACCCACCAGATCGAATCCATATTGGAAGGTCTGGCAGCACTGGATAAGGCTTTTTCGTCGAACGATAATTATTAACCACCAAGTCACGAAGGCACAAAGAAAAAAATAATTAAGGAAAAAAAGAAAATTAATTCCTCTTGGTGTCTTTGTGGTTATATCTTATCTAAGAAAATTGTGAAGTTTGCTCCGTTCAGCGGGATCATTAATGAAACATCTTTATAAACTGCGTGCATTTCTCAAACCCTACCTGTGGCAGATGACCCTCAACATGCTGGTGCTGCTGATCATGACCGGCTTGGCGCTGATCGTACCGGGTATCATCCAGAACGTCATCGACCAGGGTCTTAAAGCCGGTGCAAGCGCTTTCCTGCTGCGCTCAGCCCTCATTCTGCTCGGCATTGGCGTACTCACCGCCCTGCTCAACCTGGCTCAGCGCTATCTGACAGAGTGGATCGGGGCACATGTCGGTTATGACCTGCGCAATGCCATGTATGACCGCATCCAGTACCTGCCCTTCAGCTTCCACGACCACACCACCACCGGTCAGTTGATCAACCGCTGCATAGAAGATGTGCGCGCCGTGCAGTCCTTTGCCGGGGATAGCCTGGTGCAGCTTGTCCAGCTGGGTGTGCTGGCGGTCGGGGTGATCGCCGCGTTGGTGCTGCGCAACCCCGGGCTGGCATTGATCGCCCTGCTGCCGCTCATCCCCATGGTTATGATGACCACCGACTTTGGCAAGCGCATCACCCGCCTCTTTTACGACGTGGACAACAACCTGGGCGATCTTTCAGCCCAGTTGCAGGAAAATGTTCTCGGTGCGCATGTCGTGCGTGCCTTCGCCCGTGAACCGCATGAGATCGAACGTTTCGATAAGATCAACCACTTGTATATCAAGTCGCGCCTGACGGTCATTGGTGAATGGTCGCGTGTCATGCCCACCACGCAACTGCTGATCACACTCGGAACCATCCTGATCCTGCTGGTTGGCGGTCCATTGGTTCTGCAGGGCAAAATGACGGTTGGCGAGCTGGTGGCTTTCAACGCCTACCTGCTCATGCTTTCGGCTCCGGTTCAACAATTAGCCTGGTTGGTCAATGCTCTGGGGGAATCCGAGGCCGGAGCGCAGCGTGTCATCGAAATATTGGAGCATATACCGGAGATCCTCTCCCCTCCCATCGCCGAAAAGCTTGGGACCCTGAGTGGGGTTGTGGAATTTCGAAACGTTTCTCTGCGCTACCAGGATGAAAAGATCCGTGCCCTGAGCGGTATAGACCTGGTCGTCCAGCCCAACCAGCTGATCGCGCTCATCGGGCAGACCGGTTCGGGCAAGACCTCGCTGGTCAACCTGATCCCGCGCTTCTATGATGTCAGTGATGGGGCTGTGCTGGTGGACGGTGTCGATATGCGCCAGGCTGACCTGGTCTCGCTGCGGCGCCAGGTCGGCATCGTGCTGCAGACCTCGCTGCTCTTCTCCGAGAGCATCCGTGCCAACATCAGCTATGGTCGTCCGGATGCCAGCGATGAAGATGTCATATCTGCCGCCAGGGCTGCCCAGGCAGATGAGTTCATCAGCAAGCTGCCTGGAGGTTATGATACCCTGGTGGGGGAGCGCGGCATCACCCTCTCGGGAGGGCAAAGGCAGCGCATCGCCATTGCGCGCGCCCTGCTGATGAACCCGCGCATCCTGATCCTGGATGATTCGACCTCCAGTGTCGATACCCACACCGAAAAACTTATCCAGGAGGCATTGGACAGGCTGATGGAAGGGCGCACCACCTTCGTCATCGCCCATCGCCTGGCCACCATCCGCCGCGCCGATCTGATCCTGGTCATGGCAGACGGACGCATTGTGCAGCGTGGTCAACATGCTCAATTACTGCGGGAAGGCGGTTTGTACCGTGAGATCTACGACCTGCAGTTAATCCAGCAGAATCACATGATTCCCGAGGGCGATGTGGACGAGGAACACATCCTGCGTGAACAGCAGCGCCTGGCGCTCAAGAACCGACCCGCTGCAGACAGGTCGTTCTCATGATGAGCAAAAAAACCATGTCAACCACGCCCATTGTCCCGCCCGATTATGTCATCGATTCTGAAAAAGTATATGACCAGGGTGTCAACCCCCGGAGCGCCAAACGCCTGGTTGCCTTCACGCGCCCCTACCTTTGGCGGCTGATCTTGTCGGGAGTGCTCATGCTGATGGCCTCGGCGGCCTCGGTGGCGGGTCCCTATTTTGTGAAGATCGCCATCGATAGCGGTCTCAACGCCGGGGATGCCGGGGTTCTGCGAAACACCATCCTGGCATACCTGGCTGTCTCGGTCCTGCAGTGGATCTGCATCTACTTTCGGGTAAATATCATGGCCTGGGTTGGGCAATCCATCATCTATGACCTGCGCAAGAAGATCTTCGCCCACCTGCAGCAACTGTCACTTGGTTTCTTCAGCCACTATTCGGTTGGGCGGGTCATCACCCGCACCATCAATGATGTCGAGACCCTGCGTGAATTCATGACCTGGGCTGTACTGGCCATTGCCCGTGATATTTTCACCCTGGCGCTCATCATCCTGGTCATGCTGGATATGAATCTGCGACTGGCGTTGCTGACCTTCAGCGTATTACCGGTCATGGTGCTCATCACCATCCTCTTCCGGCGTGCCTCGCGCGCCGCCTACCGTCGGGTGCGCGCGGCCATCTCGTGGGTCAACTCCGTCCTGGCGGAGAATGTTAACGGCGTGCGCGTTGTGCAGGCTTTCTCGCGCCAGAAGCTGAACTACGAAACCTTCCGCGATTATGTCAACCGCTACCATCTCGATCGCGCCATCGCCACAGCCCGCATCTCGTCCATCTTCCGTCCCAGTGTGGATATCCTAGGTGCCATCGCCACCGGCCTGGTGGTCTGGCTGGGAGGCATGGCTGTCCTGGGGGAGACCATCACTGCCGGTGTTTTGGTGGCTTTCATCCTGTATATTGACCGCTTCTTCGATCCGATCCGGGACCTGAGCCGCCGCTACGATTCGATGCAGTCCACCCTGATCGGTTGGGAGCGCATCATGGGGTTGCTGGATACACCGGTCGAGGTGCAGGATGATCCCCATGCAGTTGAACTGCCGCTTGTGCGCGGTCAGGTGGATTTTGAGCAGGTCTCTTTTCATTATGCCGATGACCCGGTCCTCATCCTTTCCGATATCGATCTGCATATTCGCCCGGGTGAGACCGTGGCGCTGGTCGGCGAGACCGGGGCAGGCAAGACCACCCTCATCAAGCTGCTCTCGCGCTTCCATGACCCGACCGCAGGCCGCATCCTGGTCGATGGGCATGATCTGTGCTCGGTGACCCAGGCCTCCCTGCGCCGCCAGATGGGTGTTGTATTGCAGGACCCCTTCCTGTTTAATGGTTCGGTGGCGGAGAATATCCGCTTTGGGCGCCTGGAGGCCAGTGATGCCGAGGTGCAATCCGCGGCCGAAGCGGTCGGGGCTCATGAATTCATTATCAACCTGCGCCAGGGATATCAGACCTCGGTGGAAGAAGGCGGCGTCATGCTCTCTGTCGGGCAGCGCCAATTGCTCTCCTTCGGGCGCGCCCTTCTGGCAGACCCGCGCATCCTGATCCTGGATGAGGCCACCTCCTCGGTGGATACCCAGACCGAGCAGGTCATTCAAACCGCCCTGCGCCGCCTGCTGAAAGGGCGCACCTCGCTGGTCATCGCCCACCGCCTGTCCACCATCACCAATGCCGACCGCATCGTGGTCATCTCGGATGGACGCATCATCGAGCAGGGTACCCATGCCGAATTGCTTGCAAAAAAGGGCATGTACTACGACCTTTACCGGACCGGTTTCCAGGAATAAGCTCGACGATGGGTTTGCAGCATGGCATCCAGGGGCTATGGATGGGTGTGTGAATATGAAAACAAGATCCCCGCTGATTTTCCGGGGATCTTGGGGCAGGTTCACGTTCTAAACTAGGGGACGATTCTTACCCATGCTTTATACAGGGTGATCTTATGGGCAGGATTAGCAAATTTAAGCTTGAGGCTGATTCCAAGATCTTGCGCCCAGACGGCAGGACTGAAGGTATATCCAAAGCATTGTTTATTATTATTGGCTGCCCATGTGACTGGTACCGATACGATCTTCCCGGGATACTCCCACAGATCCATCGTAACCGGTTTTGTGATAGCACCATTGGTGGATTGGGCGCAAAACTCAACATATTTAATTTCCATACCGTCATTGGCTATTCTGCTTGGATAAGAAATAGGAATGTGTACCCAGAAATATCCGGCTTTTTTGGAACTTACCGAAATTCCCCAGCCATTAGGTCTGAAGATATCGAATTGGGTTGGTAATTCAGCCACCCAGGCTGTTCCATGCGTTGTGAAATCGTAATCCCCGGCGGGTGCAGCCAGGTTGGCAGAAGGTTCTGTGGTTAGATTCGGGGCGGCCTGGATATTTTGTACGATCAAGAGAAGCAACAGGGCTGCGATCAGCACAATGGTCGATACACGGTATTTCATAATATTCTCCTTTTTTTGAAACAAATGAATGAACCAGCGGGGCACTTTCTAATCCAATGGACTTTTCTCCAATCTTCATGCGAAAAAATCGATTGAAGAAAGTTACGCTATTTGAATGTGG
>JBDRQK010000105.1:0-2918 GCA_043826315.1 Chloroflexota bacterium | reverse complement strand
AAGAAACTCAGGCAGCTCAACACAAAACCTGCCAGCACGCTGAGAATGTTGCCTTCAAAGCGCATGTTGTAAACCAATTTTCCGGCAATGATGAGCAGGACCATCCCCAACAGGGTCATCAGGAAAAAGACGATCACCTGGGCGCACAGGATCGTCAGTGGGTGGACCGGTGTGGTCCGAAGGCGGCGCAGCACCCCCTTCTCCCGGTACGTGGCCATGGTGATCACCAGGCCCATCAAGCCCGTTGTGGCAATGATCATGGCTGTGTAGGCTGGCACCGAAACATCGACCGTCCCATAGCCATTAAAATATGCCGTGGGTTCATTCCCGTATATTGTACCGAACAGGAACAGCATCATCAACGGGAAAACCAGGGTAAAGAATGCACCTATCGGCTCACGCAGGAACAATTTGGCTTCCATCCATGACATTTTTAT
This sequence comes from Chloroflexota bacterium, assembly GCA_043826315.1. Taxonomy (GTDB): domain Bacteria; phylum Chloroflexota; class Anaerolineae; order Anaerolineales; family Villigracilaceae; genus UBA12087. The sequence continues at coordinate 2,481 of JBDRQK010000105.1, read as the reverse complement.
CAGGTTTTTCATCTTGGTCCTCACTCTCTTATTTTCCGACCGGTCAGGCTCAGGAAAACGTCTTCCAGGTTCGGCTGTTCCGTATGCAGGTCATGGAAGCGGACTTTTTCCCTGGTCAACAGGCTGACCACATCACTCACCAGCGAGTCTGAACCGGATGGCGATCCGTCAACGGTAATACGCTCACCCTGCACATCGATCCTTCCCACCGTACCCAGGGCTTTTTCAAATCCAGGTGTCAGGGTTTCATACAGATTGAAGATGACCCGTTCCCCCGTTCCCAGGGAGCGGATCAGGGCTTGCGGCGTATCCAGCGCAACGATGCATCCGTGATCCAGGATGGCCACACGGTCACACAATCGCTCGGCTTCTTCCATGAAATGGGTGGTAAGCAGAACCGTCTTTCCTTTATCACGCACCAGGCGGATCAGGTCCCAGATGGCATGCCGGGCTTGCGGATCCAGGCCGGTGGTCAATTCATCCAGGAAGATCAGCTCGGGGTCCGGCAGCAGGGCCAGGGCAATGAAGAGACGCTGTTTTTGTCCACCGGATAATTTTGAAAAGGAGTCGTTGCGCTTTTCTTCCAATCCCAATTGTGACAGCAACTCCTGCCAGTTGGTGGTTTTTGGGTAGAACGAGGCATACAGATCCAACGCCTCCCAGACTTTCATTTTTTCCGGTATGTTGGATTCCTGCAGTTGGATGCCTGTACGCCTGCGCAGTTCACGGCTTTCCTGTTGTGGATCCAATCCCAATACGCTCAGCCTGCCCTTATCGGGCTTGCGCAGACCCTCCAGGCATTCAATCGTGGTGGTCTTGCCTGCTCCATTCGGACCTACCATGCCAAAGATCTCGCCTTCCATGACCTCGAACGAGACATCCTCCACGGCAATCGTCGCCCCATAGGTTTTTCTCAGGTTTTCCACTTTGATGACAACTTGTGTGTTCATGCTCACTTTCCTTTCAAGATCGCTTCCAGGGCGTCCACATGCTCTTTGAAGACTTTGCGGCCTTCAGGACTGACGGCAAGGTAGGTGTGTGGTTTGCGCTCCTCGAAGACTTTTTGGATAACGATGTAACCCGCCTCTTCCAGCTTGCGCAGGTGGGCACCCAGGTTGCCGTCACTTACATCCAACAGATCCCGCAGGCTGGTGAAATCCATTTCTTCATCTGGTTTTAGGGTGACCAGGGCAGCCATGATGCGCAGGCGTACCGTCTGGTGGATGGTTTCGTTTAATGAGCTCATACTTCTACCAACTCGAGCGGATGGTCAGCCCGAGGGCGATCATTCCACCGCCACCCAACACCGCCATCCAGGCATAAAAAATACCCGGGAGAAGGAAATATCCGATCAATGCCAGGGCAGTCAGCCCGAGCGCCCATCTGGCAGAGGCGAAGGATAATAGCAGACTCATTGCCATCCAGCCCAGCATAACGAACAGGATGATCAACATGGCCCCCTGCCGTCCATCCACCGGTTGGGAAACCCAGATGGCTGCTCCACAGAAAAGGAACAGCAGCAGCCAGAACGAGCCAATGCGGGTACCCGTTGTGACCGGGTTGGTACTGCGCACATTTTTTTTCATACGCAAAACGATCACCATCGAGATCACTCCACCCAGGATGTCCAGCACCATCCAGGTGTATCCTGCCATTTGGGGAGACAGAAATTGCGAACCTGAAAAGCCCAGCAGCCAGATGGCACCCCAGACGATCAGGAAGGCATAGGCGCCGCTGTTGGACAGGTAGCGGCGGGTTTTTTGCATGACAACCTGGATGGCTTCCAGGGCTTCTTCGGCTTCAGTGGGGGAGATGTTCATTTTAGCCTCGTTTGATAGTAGATAAGAGTAGAGTACTCTGTAATATACAGTACTATACAACAATATATATATTTTGTCAATAGAAAATTTGTGTCCTGTTCTTACCTGTTGGGGGGTTGCCAAAGGATGGTTTCCAGCTGGCGGGACCATCCGCAGCATGATCACCCACGATAGCCATCATTCTGGTTGGGGCTGCCAATCCGCACTTGCACTGCCCGTCACAGCGCCGCACCTCCAGCAGGTGAAGGTGGCCCTCCATGGCAGGTTAAATGCCCGGGTCATAGAAACCCGCACCGGTGACCGGACAATGCCGCAGGGAATCTCATCAGGGAATGAAATACTCGATGATCAGCTTGGGCTGGTTTGCAACAGTGGCAAAGTTTCCACTGTAAAACTTCATAAAATCCGCTCCCAGGTCATCGTTGTCATCCTGTTCAAAACGCAGGCGAAACTGGGTGGTGCCTGCCAGGTTGATGGTCGAATTTCCTGAAGTGTCCAGGATGGCTGTATACCAGTTGTTGACTGGTTTCTTGTTGAAGGTACCCACCGAAGTCTTACTGGCTGCTGCCTGGAAATCAGCGCTGACCAACCCGGCACCTGTCCCGAAAAATGGCTTGCGCATGTCCACCTTCAATCCGCCAAGGATGGTGAAAGGATTCGT
>JBDRQK010000104.1:0-2562 GCA_043826315.1 Chloroflexota bacterium | reverse complement strand
CGCCTGCTGTGGCCGATCAAGCAGAAATATGGAAACAGGATCTCGTGGGCTGACCTGATGATCCTGGCCGGCAACTGTGCACTCGAATCGATGGGATTCAAGACCTTTGGCTTCGGCGGTGGCCGCGTGGATATCTGGCAGCCCGAAGAGGACATCTACTGGGGCCATGAAGAGACCTGGTTGGGAGACAAGCGTTACAGTGGCGGGCGCGAGCTGGAAAAGCCGCTGGCAGCTGTGCAGATGGGTCTTATATATGTGAACCCGGAAGGACCCAACGGAGAACCTCTCCCGCTGGCTTCCGGGCAGGATGTACGCGAGACCTTTGCGCGCATGGCCATGAATGACGAAGAGACGGTTGCCCTGGTCGCAGGCGGGCACACCTTCGGTAAAGCCCACGGGGCTGGAGATCCGGCGCTGGTCGGTCCTGAGCCGGAAGCCGCCCCCCTGGAAGAGATGGGGCTCGGCTGGAAGAGCAGTTTTGGCAGCGGCAAGGCTGGTGATACGATCGGCAGTGGCATCGAAGGCGCCTGGAAACCAAACCCGACCCGATGGGATATGGGCTATCTGAAGGTGCTGTTCAAATATGAGTGGGAACTGACAAAAAGCCCGGCAGGAGCTTATATCTGGCTGGCAAAGGATGTGGATGAAGAGGATATGGTGGTTGATGCCCATGATCCCACCAGGAAACACCGCCCCATGATGACGACGGCTGACCTTTCTCTCAAGTTTGATCCCGCCTATGAAAAGATCGCACGCAGATACCTGGCAAACCCCGCTGAATTTGCAGATGCTTTTGCCAGGGCCTGGTTCAAGCTGACCCACCGCGACATGGGACCCAGGGTCCGCTACCTTGGACCGGAAGTCCCGGCTGAAGACCTGATCTGGCAGGATCCGCTTCCGACAGTGGATCACGCCCTGGTCATCGCCAAAGATATCGCCGACCTCAAGGCCAGGATCCTGGCTTCGGGTTTGTCCATCCCGGAACTCGTTGCCACCGCCTGGGCTTCGGCCTCCACCTTCCGCGGTTCGGACAAGCGCGGCGGTGCCAACGGTGCGCGTATCCGCTTGGCTCCGCAAAAGGACTGGGAAGTCAACCAGCCCGGGCAGCTGGCGAAGGTGCTGTCAATACTGGAAGGCATTCAAAAAGATTTCAACAGCACACAGCCGGGAGACAGGAAGGTCTCGATGGCCGACCTGATCGTGCTGGGCGGTAACGCCGCGGTCGAAGCGGCAGCCAAAGCCGCCGGATATGCGCTGGAGGTGCCTTTCACCCCGGGTCGCACCGATGCGACCCAGGAGCAGACCGATGTGGATTCCTTTGCCGTGCTGGAGCCACAGGCTGACGGATTCCGCAACTATCAGCAGGCAGCTTTCACCGTATCCGCTGAGGAAATGCTGGTCGACAAGGCTCAGCTCCTGAAGCTGAGCGCGCCCGAAATGACGGTGCTTGTTGGAGGCCTGCGTGTGCTGGGTGCAAACGTGGAAAAGGCGCAACACGGCGTCATCACCAAACAGGCCGGGTCCCTGACCAATGACTTCTTCGTGAACCTGCTCGACATGGGTACGACCTGGAAGCCCACTTCCGATTCCGGAGATACCTTCGAAGGGTTCGACCTTAAGACCGGCGAACTCAAATGGACCGGCACGCGTGTTGACCTGGTCTTTGGCTCGAATTCGCAACTGCGCGCCCTGGCTGAAGTTTATGCGCAGAACGATTCAAAAGAGAAGTTCGTGCGTGACTTTATAGACGCCTGGGTAAAGGTCATGAACCTGGACCGCTTCGACCTGGTCTGAGCGATGCTTAACCGCGTGGAGTCGCCAACCAACCTGGTCAGATCAACACAATCTAATCGCCAGACAGCCCCGGTTTTCCACCAGGGCTGTCTTTTTATTAGCATGAGCCCGGGTTCTGTTCATCTGTTCAATTCAAGGCTGTGCGAAGAATCGGGAGCAGGTTTCTGGAGTTGGGAAAAGTTGGAACTCGCCTGAAAAAGACCAAATATGTCGTTATAATTGATCCTGAAGATCAAATAACCCGGACTAAAAGAGGAAAAATGAGTTACCAGAATGGACAAACTGAAATGATTGACGATGAAGTAAATGATATCCTCCCAGACAGGCTGCCATCTTCCCTGCTTATCATCGGGTTTGTACTTGTCAGCCTGTTTGGATTTTTCTTGGTACTTAACCTGCTGGTTGCTGGCAGGCTCCCACCCTTCCTGCTGCTGATGGTCCTGGTGGGTGGAATTACCATCCTGTATGGCAGGAACAGAACGACCAAGGGAAGTTCAACCACGAAACAATTGTATAAGACCACAAGCCAGAGGATTCTGTTCGGTGCCATAGGTGGCAGTATCGCAACATTTTTAGTTTACCTGGTTTTACAAAGTAAAGACCTCAACACCAGTTGGGTGATCCCGTTCATGATCCTTTCAATTGTCTGGTCATTGTTGTTTGGCATCCCGGCGGGTGGTATTGGCGGGTTGATCCTGGCATCCTTCTGGAAGAATAAGAGAGCAGCCTGGATAGGCGGCGCCATTGGCGGGGTATTATTATCCTCGT
>JBDRQK010000103.1:0-37521 GCA_043826315.1 Chloroflexota bacterium | reverse complement strand
GAAGTGCAATTTGAAGTGGATGGAAAATTATTCAACTTGTATAATGTCCACCCGGATGGTTCAGATGAGGCTATGCTGGCTATTGCTAAAATGCTCCTAAGGCGCACAGTCAACCAGGAAAATGTTATCATTCTGGGTGATTTTAATATGAGGGATACCGAAGAATCCTACCAATTGATCGACTCTGTTTACACGAATTCATGGATGAGTGTGTATCCAAGTGGGATCAGTAACGAAGGCGTGGATATGTCTGGCAGGAACCGTATAGATCACATTTTTATCTCAAAAAACCTGCTGGCGCGGACCCCTGTTTACCTTCTTCCTCCTGAGTCAGCCACCGATCACCCGGCACACTGGGCTGAGATCTTATGGGAAGATTGATAATCTACATGGCATATGGATGATATCCCTTGGTACAGGCCTTTTTTCTAAGAATACCAACCCTTACTCAATTTCTTCCAAAGGCATAGCAAACATGGTTGTCATTGAAGGGTATCTGCGCGTTTTAGGTGAATCGATTCAGAAAATGGTCGGTCATATCGCATCCCTCAACAACGGGCAAGTCATGCAGTGTCCACCTCCACGGCCTTTGCCAAGTTCAAAACCAGGGATGGTGATGACCTCTACACCAGCCTCACGCATTTTTGCAATTGTGTAAGTATTTCGTTCATAGACCACCACAAGACCGGGTTCCAGGGCGATGGTATTATTGGCATCATCCCACTGCTCACGTTCGCTTTGGTACTGGTCACCACCGGTTTCAACCACCTGCAATTTGCGTTCTCCCAGGGCATCAGCCACAGCAGAAAGCAGATCTCCTTCAACGGTGATGTGGAAATCTCCGGCTTTTTTTCCCGGGCGCAGGCTGATAGGGCGGATGTGATCAACTACTTGGGGAAAAGTGGTCACCTTGTCGTGATCAAGCATCGTAAAAACCGTGTCAAGATGCATGTGAGCGCGGTCCTTTGTCATTACACATGCAATGACCCTCTCGGCTGCACCTTTGGCGAACAGTGCTTTGGCCAGCTGCTCGATCATACCCCCCTGTGTGCGTTCTGATGCCCCGATAAGGACTGTACCATTTCCGATAGGAAGTACATCTCCACCTTCAAGCGAGGCGAGTCCAAAATCCGTGATTTTAAAAGAATCGTTTTCTTTCATTTCTGGATACCAGAAGTCGAAACCTGCATTCGTAAACATTGGGTGGTAGCGGTATATTGCTAATAGATTGAGAGATTCACGCCGCCGGGCTGGCCAATACATAGGATTAACTGAAACACCATCAAATATCCAACAGGAGGAGTCACGCGTAAATAACGTGTTGGGTAATGGTGGAAGCAGGAAATAGCTCGTGTCTTGCAAGGCAGCTGCATGCAGAGAGATGTTACTGAATTTACCCCAATCCAGATTAGTTTCCCCGGCAGTCAAACCACCTACCAGATGAATTGCCAGAAGACTTGGGTCTAGACCCCATAAAAAATTCTGGATCTCATCCACCAGCGACCAGCCAACCGTGTATTCTGAAGCAACTTGCTCAATGATCAGGCGACGGGCGTCCTGGCTTGTTTTCAGGGTTTCTGTCAACAAGTCGAGCAGGTAAAAAACTTCAACACCACATTCACGCATTACATTCACGAACTGGTCATGTTCCACCTGGGCGTGTTCCACCCATAAAACTCCATCAAAAAGCAATTCATCATGATTGGATGGGGTCAGGCGCTTAAGACTTAAATCCGGACGATGTACCAATACCTTGCGTAATTTTCCAATTTCCGAGTAGACACCAAATTTAGATTTGAGCATAATGGTCCTCATTATAAAAAGAAAAAAAATCCTTAGAAGTATAGATTTTTTGTTGTAGCAGGTCAATCTGTCTTAAAGAAAATCAGTAGCATCTGTAATATCAAATGCTACTGATTTTGTGGCAACCGATAAAGCTATGATTTTTTTTCTGAAGCTGTATCAGTTTTTTCCACTTTAATAGGTTCTTTGGTGTCCTTGTTGGTTGCTTCTGTAATCTTTTCATTCTTGTCTTCGGTAGATTGAGAGAGCGGTTTCTGACCGGATGGGGAGTGGTGGTCGGTTGCATAGAAACCTGACCCTTTGAAAACAATACCAACCGGTGTATAAACTTTGCGCAGACTTTTCTTGTTACATTCCGGACAGCGGGTTAAAGGTTGATCTGTAAAACTTTGTTGGCGTTCAAACTGGATGCCACAGGTTTCACATTTATAGGTATAGATTGGCATATAAAAAAACCCTCGAACTTCCTTTCAAATTGACGAGTGTAATTATAGTTTAGGAACCAGTACATTACAAGGGGAATATGACAGGATATATAAATTTCTAATATTGTGATTATCTTATTGCCCTTATCCTAAATAAAACTGAGAATAAGAAAATTGCCTCTTGACAAAGATAAAAACGTGCTATAATAGAACAAAAATTCTAATAAACACAGAGGCAGGTTACCAATGACAATCTCAAATTCATTTTCAATTGCTTTGCAGGCATTCCATGATTTATTACCCGTGGTTAAAGTACAAAAAGGGAAAACATATCACAGGTCACCTGAAGTGAATTTTTCTTCTTCAAAGCCATTGCCTTATACCATGGCGTTGGAAGAAATAATTGCTCAAAATCCATCTTTACCAAATGGCACCCTCGTTCTTGGCATGGTAAATGATGGATTACCTATCTTGTTAAACCTGTATGAACCTGCACCAAACCCGGTGCTTGTGCTGGGAGACTCAGGTGTTGGAAAGACCAGCCTGATGCATACATTAGCCCGGGCGTCCGAACTGGTTCAGGATCCTTCCGATATTCAATTTGGAGTCATAACCGATCATCCGGAAGAATGGCAGGTGATGGAAACATCCCCGGGTAGTTTAGGGGTTTGGCCAGCAAAGCACCCATCATCCCGGGATTTTCTTCAACGAATTGCAGATTGGGGCAGGCAATATAAACATGGCCGTCAGATAATCGTCTTATTCCTGGATGATCTGTCTTCAATAATTAATAACAGCTATGAAATTCAGGAGAATATTAAATGGTTATTACTTAATGGGGGTGAGAATCAAGTTTGGATAGTGGCAAGTTTGAATGTGTTACATGCGATTCATATGCGTGTCTGGTTTGACCTGTTCAATACTCACATATTCGGTTATATTCAGCAGCCTTCACTGGCTGGAGCATTAACCAAAGATAACCGTTCAGATTTTGAATGCCTTGTCCCCGGTATGGAATTTGATATTAAGCAGCAGGGGGGATGGCTGCGTTTCCGGTTGCCTGCAAATAAACCTTGCTGACGAGAAACAACATTACTTGATCAGGATAACGTATGCCTGATATCTACCCATTCGATCAGGAGGTCGATATGAATATTGGAATGATGTGGTTTGATAATGATCCCAAAACAGCACTAACGACCAAGATCGAACGCGCCGCAGAATTTTATAAAACAAAGTATGGTCGAATTCCAAATCTTTGCCTGGTAAATCCTAAATCCATAACAGAAGATATCTCCATGAGCGGAAATATTGCCATTCGCTCACAGATCATGGTCCTGCCTGGGCATCTGTGGATAGGATTGGACGAAAAGGATAATTAATTATCCCCACTGGCGATCACCATCGCCACCGCATATTGGCTTGTATGACTCAAACTGACCGACCACAAGGTTAGTTTGAGTTTTTTTGCCAGTATTTGTGCTGCTCCATATAAATTTAGTTCAGGTTGATGATCTGGATTACGAGTCACTTCGATTTCTAACCAAGAGACTTGCCCAATTCCACAACCCAGGGCTTTGGATGCAGCTTCTTTGGCTGCAAAACGTACTGCTAAAGAATCCACTTTTCCCCCACAATCCGCCAGTTCCTGTGCGGTAAAGATTCTCTTGAGAAAGCGCTCACCATACCTAATAATACTTTTCTCCAGCCTGTCTATCTCGACCATATCAATTCCAGAACGAATAATTGCTTCCATATCCCTAGAAATAATCAAGGTCCAGCGATGGCTATTACAAGGTGATCGGGGTCCAGGTGTTTTTGCGCAGCAGCCAGGACATCAGCAGGTATGACCTGGCGAATCAATTCCGGGTATCGCAAGTAATAATCAAGACCAAGCTCGAAACGCTCAATATTGAGCAAAGCTCCGGCAACCCCTGCATTGGTTTCGAGCGAGAGTGGCAATCGACCGATAAAATTCGCCTGGCTGTCAGCAAGTTCCTCCAGGGTGACTCCATTATTAACAAAACGAGTGATTTCAGCTTTGATCAGATCCGTCGCTTTACTGACATTGGATGGATTTACCCCTGCACTGACTTCCCACGATCCAGGACCAATTCCTGCACTTAATGAGCTGTAAGCATAGTAGGCCAATCCGGATTTTTCACGAACAACATCACCGATGCGACCCATCATGCCAAACTGCCCAAGCACTGAATTTCCTAATGATGCTGGCAGGAACTCAGGGTCACGACGTTTGGGACCGCTTGAACCAATAACGAGATCGCATTGGGATTTTCCAGGAATATGAACACGTTTGGTCTTGCTTTTCTTGAGAGGTTTATAGACAGGTAATTCTGGAACTTCTGGTTGAGATGGATTGTTCCAATCACCCAGGACACGTTGAACCTGTGTGACGGCATCTTCAGGTTTAATGGCTCCAACGATCGAGATTACCATGTCTCTTGGACCATAATGTAATTTGTGAAAATCCACAACATGCTGGCAAATTATGGACTGAATGGTTTCAGGAAAACCATCTTCCGGACGGCTGTAAGGGTGGCCAGCAAAAAGGAGCTGATCAAAAGTGAGGGAAGCCATCTCACCAGTATCCTGGGCACGTATGGACAGACCGGTAAGAAATTGTGCACGCAATTTCTCCACCTGCCCGGGATCGAAGGATGGCTCGCGCAGTCCCTCTGATAATAAATCGAGCAAAAGAGGCAAATCTTCTGCCAGGCAGCGCCCATTAAAGCTGGTTGAATGTGTACTGGCGCTTATTCCAAGGTTGGCTCCGGAGGATTCCAAAGCATTATGGATGCTCTGGAAATCTCGGCTCAAAGTTCCGCGCATCAGCATCATAGCGGTGAAATCTGCCAATCCAAGCAATTCATCCTTGTCGAACAGGCTGCCGGCAGGTAAGTAACCGGAAATCACAACAGATGGGCTATTAAAATTGGATCGGCTAAGGATCGTTATCCCGTTGGGAGACTGAAAGCGATAAATATCATCAGGACTCGGCAGGGAATGGTTTTGTATTGGTTTCATTAAGACGAAGATACCTTCCCGTCAGGTAGATAAGTACCTACCAGACGCCTTTGAGGAAGTAACCAAGTTTGTGCAATTCGTTGTATATCATCTGGGGTCACTTGTGCTAATTTATCCAGGTAGCTCTCAAACCAATGGTATTCAGCAAACATTTCGGAAAATCCAAGCCAGGCAGCCTGATTTGTGATGCTTTCTGTTCCATAAGCAAAAATGGCTCGGGCTTGCTTGATAGCACGCAGAATTTCCTCTTCCGGGATGGGTTCATCCTGGATACGTTTTATTTCAGTATCGAAAGCAGCCAGTGAATCCTTGTGATTTTTATCCGGGTGTACAGTGATGGTGGTTGTGTAGAGAAATGGATCAATCGTCACTTGACCACTTCCGAACACCCCAACTGCAAGATCTTTTTCCACCAGGGCACGGTAAAGCCTGGATGTTTTATTGGAAATTCCACCACCGCTAAAAGCACTGGGGTTGCTGGGACCACTCAAGAGACTGTCCAAAACCATGAATGGAAACAAATCGGGATCAGTTGCAGAAGGGAATCGATAGGTGACTTGAAGGTAGGTCGTCTCACCAGGTCCCATAATTTTCAAATGGTGTTCACCACGTTGGGAAGGTTCAGGACGGATCAGACGAATTGGTAGTTGCCCTGATGGGATATTTTCAAAGAGAGATCGGATGCGATCCATAGTGGACTTGCTGTCAAAATCTCCTGCCATGGCAAGAACAGCATTATTGGGTTTGTAATATGTACGGTAATGATCATAAAGGTCATCACGGGTGATCGAATGGAGATCCGCCATGTCTCCGATGACTTCATGGTGATATGGATGAACCGAAAAAGCCGCTGCCTGAATGGCTTCATTAAGTTGAAACAGAGGCTCATTCTCACTTCCCTCTCGCTCGGAGATAATGACAGTTCTCTCTGAATCAACTTCTTCGGGGGCGTAGACGCTATTAACCATGCGATCGGCTTCAAGCGAAAGAGCCAGATCAATTTTGTCGGCAGGCATGGTTTCCAGAAAAGTAGTCCAATCCAGGTAGGTAAATGCATTCCACATGCCACCTTCCCGGGATATGGATTTATCAAGAATGGCAGCTGGAAAGGTTGGTGTGCCCTTGAACTGCATGTGTTCGACCCAATGAGAGATTCCGGTCAACCCAGTTGGTTCATCTTTGGATCCCACACGATACCAGATCCAGGAACTTATTAACGGAGCTGTATGTATCTCCTTGAGAAGGACAGTCAAACCATTTTTAAATATTGTCTTGCTTATGGCACCTGCCATTTTGACTCCCATTGATGTGTTATGGGAGGCATATTATTTAAACCACCAATTACACACAAACCCGAAGAGCTTACAGGCAGGTACTTCCTGCGAAGTGGTAGGTCCATCCATGAATGAAATAAGGATTGGTTGAATCACTTTTTGCATGTTTGCCAAGGATTGGTGGAAACCTGTCTCTTCCATTGGAATATTAACAGGGACATTCAGGTCTACAGGAACAGATGCATTGACTGGTACAGACATATTCATTTGGACAGGCAGATGGGCACCTGCCGGCAATACAATTGTAGCAGGTGCGCTGGTGATATTTAAAGAACCTGTGGAAATACTGATGGTTGCTCCATTGATGACTGTGTCAGCTGTTAAAACCAAATCAGTTTCCTTGTTGATGCGAAGCGGAAAATCCAGCTGAAGATCGTCCTTTAAAGCTATCTCGGTGGAAATATTGGCTAGATCCAATTCTCCAATATTGAGATACATACTTCCCAACACATCCTTTACGACCATTCTTTTTAGCGAAAATACTTGTTGGCTGAGTATGAGAACCACAACAAGCAGGATAATGTTAAATATTATTGATATCGTGCTGCTGAACTTACGATAGGTAAGTAACAAGTCTTCTTTACTGATTTTTACTTTTTTGAATGACTTAAGAAAATCAAGGTTGATCTTTTTTCTTTCATTTACAGTTGATGCCATCTCAATGGATCTTAGTCTTTCACCCGGATTGGGTTCTGATGTGGGCGAGTCAGGTGTCTCTTCTTCGCCTGGATTGGGCGTACTGCCCGTGGGATCACCTTTCATGAAAGGCTCATTATTTTCAGATAGAACCATCATCCACCTCCTGAGTAAGATGCCTTAACTATAGCATAAAGTGAGGGTTTTGAACGCAATTAGTTGAACTCCCTCGATAAAATTCTTTTTTCTGCAAAGAGCTATATTGGGAAAAAATTTCGTAGAATTGCCATGAAATATTTTGGATACGATAATAAATAATAAACTAATATTTTATATAAATTAGACAAAAATACTCTAAATATCAATTATAATATATCTCAAGAACCTATGATTTTATTGTAAGCTTTTGAAGAAGAAAAAAATGAATACTTCATTTTTTTTATTTGTGGAGGATAACTCTAATAATTCTTAATAAATATTTGTCTATTTGTGGTGAATTTTTTCCCAGATATTTAAGAAGGATCATAAATGGTAGAGATGAAAATAGATTTGTGTGGATATCAACCTCAAAAATCCAAATACCGGATATGAGAAATCATATTATTGAAATGATTCTAAAGAGAGAAAATAGGTGATTTGAATGGAAGTACAGAAAAATTTGGTGGCAGTAATTGGTGCAGGACCTGCCGGTTTATTTGCTGCCCGATACTTAAGTAATAATGGAGTACGTGTTGCGCTTTTTAATCGGGATATCAAACCGGGTGGATTGGCAGAATATGGCATCTACTTGGATAAGCTTAAGATGAAAAAAGGTTTACGGAAACAATTTGCCCAGATCCTTTCATCCCCGGGGGTGGATTATTTTGGCAATGTAAAAGTAAGCAGCGGAGGTAGGCTATTATTGTCGGATCTGGTTGAAATGGGTTTTCAATCCATTGTGATCGCAACTGGCGCCCAGGGAACCAAATGGTTACAGCTTCCCGGGGAGAATCTACCTGGTGTTTATCATGCCAAAAATCTGGTGTTTAATTACAACCTTCTTCCACCTTATAGCATGCGCAGATATTTGATCGGTCCCAAGGTTGTTTTGGTAGGTGCCGGAAATGTCATGATGGATATTGCTCATTTTCTCACCCGTGAGAAAAAAGTGGACGAAATTACCATTGTTATGCGGCGTGGCCCTGGGGAAGTCAAGTTCACCCGTAATGAACTGGAAAATGTAGCTGCCAATATTGATTTGGTCTCATTGGAAGCGGAATTTTCGCGGGTTGCTCCAATTCTTAAAACAGTTGGGCAGGATATAAATATTGCCCGGCAGTTTTTTATGGATGGGTTACCAAATGCTCTAGAGCCTGTTTCTGATACTAAATTGTTTTTTGAATTCCTAGTATCTCCTGTATCCATCCTGGGTGATTGGACACGTGGAGCAAGCGCCATAAATGTTGAAGAAAATACTCTGGTATCCGAAAATGGCAATTTAAAACCAAGAGGTTTAGGTACAACTCGAAAAATTAACGCGAATACGGTGATCTTTGCTATTGGAGATACAGTTGACAAAGAATTCAGCTTACCGATAATTGGAGATGCCTATTCTGTCAATCCTCATCAATCGTTTCCAGTTGACGGCATATCATATGAGGCATTTGATAATTATGCCAAAGTTCCCGTAAAAGGAGTATTTTTAGCAGGCTGGGCTCGTCAGGCCAGCAGCGGATTGGTGGGTGTTGCCCGTAAAGATGGTGAAAATGCTGCCAAAGCTGTGCTTCAATATTTGCAGACTCTACCGCCTATCCATGATTTGGAAAATACCTATGCCAATTTTACTAACTGGCTTCACACCAATTTAAAGCATATAGTTACCAAGGATGATCTTGAACAAATGCACGCCGCGGAACAAGTGGAGATTCAGGTACGTGGTTTGGAAGATTTTAAATTTGCCACCAATGAAGATATGTTAAGAATAATGAGGTTGTAATCGTTATTTAAACTGAGCGGTTTTAACTTGGAAATGAGGTGGGTTAATTCCTCTTATTTCGCCACCAAAAATACCAAATCTTGTATATCCATTAGTTACTAATCTTTGCGAATGGTTTCCATTATCGAAACAGCCATGGCGCGCGCTCGTGAGGGACAATCTCCGACATGTTCACTTGAATCCAACAAAGACCTTACCTCAGTCTCATTTAGATATTGCCTGATCTCTTTATCCTGACAAAGTAATTCTGGCAAGGGATTGGGATTGCCAGACTGGACTTCCTGCCAGGCATGCATAGCATGCTTACGGAGGTTTTCATGCATGATCTGGCGGTCTGCTCCTGCTATTACGGATGCCAACAATATCTTCTCAGTTCCGGCAAATGGACCGTAATTAGTGAGATTTCTTTTTATGGCATGTTCATTAATGGTTAATTTTCTGAGAATAAATTGGGCATTAATTAACATCTCTTCCGTGGCGAGGCAAGTTTCAGGCAGCATGGTTCTACGATTGGCTGAATCGTCCAATGTCCGCTCCAACAAGGAATGGGCAAAATTATCCCAGGCTAGACGAGGCATTTGGGCAAGATACCTACCCAAGGAGTTGACCTTTTCGGAGCGAATCGGATTTCTTTTGAAAGGCATAGCGGACGACCCCACCTGTGTATCAGAAAAGGACTCTGCCAATTCTCCAACCAGCGGGGTTTGCAAGAAACGAAAGTCGAAAGCCATTTTATAAAGGCATCCACCTAATCCAGCCAGGAGGCTTATGATGACATAATCTTGGCGGCGGGGATATGTTTGGGATGTGACCGGGAAGAATTTTAAATATAATATATCTGAAATTTGGTCTTCGAAGTCATCCAACTGCTCATTCCCTATCAATTCGCCATAGCTTGCCCGAGTGCCGACTGCGCCTTTAAACCCTTTACCTCGCAACTCCCCCTGGGCTAATAGTAATGCTTTATAGTCAGCCAAGAGATCCTGGGCATACATTGCGAAACGATATCCCAATGTGGACGGTTCTGCTGGCTGGAGGTGTGTGAACGCTATTAATGGGGTATCAGCCCATTTTTGGATATGGTCGCTCAAGATGAGAAGCAATTGGCGGAGTTCATTAATGATCAAATCCAGACTGGCACGCAAACGTAAAACATCTGCGTTATCCTCAATATCCATCGATGTAGCTCCCAGATGAAGAATGCGGCCTCCGGAAGGGCACTGCTCGGCGAAGGTCATTAATTCCGCCATCAAATCATGCTGGACCTTAGTTTCAATCTCAGAAGCACGGAGAATATCGATATCGAACATGTGTGCTTTGAGATCTGCAACCTGTTCTTCTGTTACCAAACCATATCGAGCCTGGACCTCAGCTAAAGCCACCCAAAGTCTTCTCCAGTAAATGCGTTTATTATGTTCGCTCCATAATTGCCGCATGGATTTTGAACCATAACGCCAGGAAAAGGGAGATTGATAGACTTCAAAATCAGTCATCAAAAAACCTTAAACAGATATATATTCGCGCAAACTGTGTTCTACTGCATAAGCGGCAGCCTCTGCACGATTGCTGACCCCTAATTTTGAGAGAATACTGCTGACGTAGTTGCGAACTGTTCCCTCACCCAGAAATAGGGCTTTGGCTATCTCGCGATTGGTCTTTCCTTCAGATACGAGCAACAGGACATGTTTTTCCTGTTGGCTTAAATGTGCGAATGCGGAGGCTTCTTCTTCTCTGACTGCACGTCTTACTTCCTGGAAGACTCTTTGGGTGACTGCAGGATCGAGTAAGGCTTCACCACGGCTGACTGCTTCCAGAGCACTAATCAGGTCATTACCACCTATCTGTTTTAAAATGTAACCGGATGCGCCAGCACGGATAGCCGAAAATAGCATTTCATCTTCAGCATAAGACGTCAACATGATGACCTTGGTGGTTGGAAACCGCCTGGTGATCTCCTCACAAGCTTCAATCCCGGAAGTACCCGGAAGCCTGACATCCATTACAACCACATCTGGTTGGATATTGGATACCAATTCGATGGCTTCCCTTGATGATGCAGCCTCGCCAACAACTTCAAAATGCGGATGCCTGTCTAGCAAAGCTTTTAATCCTAACCTGACGACTTCGTGGTCATCCACTAAAATAATTCTATGTTTTGTCATTAGCAGTATTGATCTCCATTCCAGTATTTCTAGACATAACCGATAAGTTTTTTGTATCAGGTATTGGTAATATGCTTATTCTGACTTTTCACGTCTGAAATCAACAAACCGGTAACCAACGCCTCGTTCTGTTAGTATATATTGAGGATCGGCAGGATCTTTTTCCAGTTTCTGGCGCAAATAGTTGATATATAACCTTACATAATGCGGTTCATCCCGATATTCATACCCCCAGACTTTAGCCAACAACTGATCATGTGAAATAACCCATCCGGCATTTTGAACCAGATGGAATAATAGGCGGTATTCAGTTGGGCGAAGTTTAATGATTTTCCCTTCCAACCAGACCTCATGCCGGTCAAAATCAAATTTCAAGCGATCATCCACTTCGATCAATCCATGCATGCTGCCAGTTGCACCCTCGGTACGTCGCAGAACTGCTTTTACCCGGCTGACAAGTTCACGCGGACTAAATGGTTTCGTGATGTAATCATCCGCACCTAATTCAAGCCCACGTACTCTGTCGTTCTCTTCGCCTTTGGCAGTCAACATTATGACAGGGACATTGTTGATCTCACGGATCATTTGCAAGACTTCAAAACCATCCAGGTCGGGCATCATTATGTCCAATAAAATAATGTCCGGAACTGAATCCCGCAATCTTTGCAGAGCTTGTTTCCCATTAAAAGCTTCGATAACTCCATAGCCATCGTGTTCAAGATTGAGCCGAATAAAGCGGACCATCCGTTCTTCATCATCAACAACCAAAATTTTTCGTCTTTTTTGTGTTTCGTCGTTCATTATTTAATCCTTGACAAAGCTGATTATTTTTTCTTCCAGTTCACTTGGAAGGATTTCGATGAATGTAATCCGTACCACTGGTAGTATGATTGTGACCACATTTCCTTCCAGGTAATGGATATCCTTGCCATCTTTTCGACGGGGGTTATTAATGGTTATTAGTTGGTCTGTACGATCCGGTAATTCATCCACCTCACCAATGAATGGATCGTCATTATGAAGATGAAATAAAAGTTTGTAAGTCATGGCTACCTTTTAATATGTAAAAACAACTAATAAGTATCTGATCGATCTTGAATTAAGATCACGACTTGATCGTAGTCTGGTTAATCAATACTTGAATTCTTAATTTTCCAAGTGAAAGTACATCTCCATTATTAATCGGAGTTTCACCATGTACAGCCAGGCGGACTCCATTGAGGTAAGTGCCATTGGAAGAACCCAGATCCATGGCATATGCTTTTGAATTTGCTTTCTTTATAACACAGTGCAAACGCGAAATACCATTTGAGTAGGCATTAAAATCTGTTAAATCCACATCCGGCATGATAGGTTGCCCCTCACTGGTGCGGCCAATTATGAATTCATCCCGATCAGCCAGAGAAATGATCTGACCACTTTCAATCATATGAAGGGAAACCCAGGAGTTATCCTGAACATGAGGTTTTTGGTTTAAAGGAGTGGTTTGTTTAGTCTTTATTTTTGATTCAGCGAGATGAATTTCATTGGTTACGTTGTTATCATCCAAGATCAATTGAGTACCGCAGTTACTGCAGAAGACCGTTCCAGGAATTTCTTTTTGACGGCAATTTGGGCATAATATCATAACGAATGGTCTCCGGATCCGGGAAGAAGTAATGCTCGGGTGCCATATTTTATGCGTTTATTGCCCTCAAGAGAATATGTTTGTTTTTCTTGAATGGTCTTGGCTTCCAGTAATACTGTTCGTGCAAGATCCTGATTGCCTAGTTGGAGTAGGTGGGAAGCCAATCTCTGCAAGTGTTGAGAAGCCAGATCGAATTCACCTTTTTCAACTTCCAGGTAAGCCTGTTCTTGTGATCGATAAAGCGATAATCGAGAAAGAGCTCGTATTATCTCTTTGGGAGGGGGGGTGGGTGAACTTTCTTTCATCCTGACGGGACGATCCAATCTAATTGGTATTAATAAGCCAGGTATGCGCTGAGTTGCTGAGCTAACGATTATTTGCCCTTCCAATAATTCTATCACGTTTGCATCCTCTGTGCTGGAAACCAGGAATTCCATGAGTATGGTCAGATTTCCTGTTCGTAATAACGGTCCCAAATGTATCGGGTTTTCAATTGACAGTAATCCAGGCTCGGGTTGTAATCGAAAAGCATAACGAAGTTTGACACGATCCGATACTTTGAATTCAATCGAAACATTTCCTGCATAGATTTTCCACAAATTGTCTAACCTCTCCATTAAGAGGTGTTGAATATCCTGTGAGCTGGATACATAAAAACTGCTGCCACCGGTTCGGCGTGCAAGCTCATCTATGAAAACATCGTTCCACTCAGGTCCAATTCCCAATCCACTGATGCCAATACTTTGATTCATGGCTTCATCAGCTAATTCCAGGCAGTTGTTTTCGTCTCCATATGTATGACCGTCTGTAAGCAAGATGATGTGATTAATAAAAGCTGGGTCATAATAACGGTTTACTTCCTTATAGGCTGCTGAAAGGCCATTATAAATTTCTGTAGCTCCTGAGGTTTGCAACATCAAGATGAGTGACTCAAATTTCGAAAGATCCCCATCATGAGTGGATGGAATTAATACCTCTGCCCGGTCGCTGAATACCACAATGGAAAAGATATCTTGTGACCGTAATCGTTTCATCAATTGGATGGCAGTTGCTTTGACAATATCCAAATTCCCCCCTTTCATTGAAGTGGATCGGTCAATTGCCAGGCAAAGGTTTAAAGGAGGAATTGGAATATTATCCATTGTTTCTTTAACAGGTGAATATTCCAGTAATGCATAAACCAATTGAGGTTCATGCATAAGTGCAAGGTTTTCACGACTGTAGGTAATTTTTTGTGAAACAGGTAGGGTTAATATTCTTTCGGGAGGTAAGATGGAGTCATACATGGCGCGTTTTTGAGGATCAGATAGAATTTCGTAGGCTTCTTTTACATCAATGAAAAACTCGGTGTCTCCAGGTGAAATATTCTTATCAGGGTGAAAACGCCGGGCTGCGCGGAAATATGCTTTTCGGATTTCTTCTTGATTAACATCTCTTGGAATACCCAGAATAGAATAGTAATTGGGAGATTTCATTATTAACTCAACAAATTGACCAAAATTGCACTGATGTTATCAGGTCCTCCGGCTGCGTTGGCTGCTGCCACGAGCGATTGACAGGCAGCTTGAATATTGATTGATTCTGAGATAATTTGCGAGATTTCAGCGTCTGAAACAACTCCCCATAGACCATCGCTGCAGATGAACAGGTATCCCGGTTGTGGAAAAGGTGTTGTAAAAATATCAGCTTCGAGGAAATCATCTTGGCCGAGGGCGCGGTAGAGAACATTCCTTTGAGGATGGACAGCAGCTTCATCTGAAGTGATCTGCCCCAGCTCCTCAAGCCTTCGGACCAAAGTATGATCACGGGTCAGGGGTTCAACTTTTCCGTTGGGTTGGATTGAATATGCGCGGCTATCGCCAACATGGGCGATCGTCATTTGTTGACCATGTACAAGGACAGCTGTTAGTGTAGTACCACTACCTGGGGCAGATTTAACTACTGCCAGCTGGGCTTCTTTTACAGCATTATTCATTATTTCCTGAAGAGATTCGTCAAGAGTGACAGTTGCATCTGCAATTACTGGATGAAATTTTTTTATTAGGTAACTTGCTACCGTGCGCGCGGCAACATTGCTGGCAACTTCTCCATATTGGTAGCCACCCATCCCATCTGCCACAATAAATAAACCCAACGGTTGGTTGTTAGTGCCATTTCCTATGGTAATTGAAAAAGTGACTATGCTATCTTCATTATGATCGCGGTGTTTTCCGACCGATTGGCTTGATCCGACTACAAGTTGAGATGGTGAAAAGCTTTCATTAACCGTGATGGTGGGAAGTAATTGCGAAGCCGAAAGGGGAGCTGTAATTACATTTGGGCTTGAGCTAATTTTTCCTTCATTCTTTTGCTTGCGGCCAATTTTCTTGAAAAACGATTTCACAAATTTCTCCTCCTTTGGAAAATTATGCTATAAGTGCATATATTCTGTGGTCAGTTGATCCGATATATACAATATCATCGAATAGCACAGGAGCACTTGTTATTGAGCCTTGAGTTTCAAACATCCATCTTAATCGCCCCGTACGATATTCAAGGCAGTAAATAATACCATTCGCTGCACCACAGTAGATTGAATCTTTGTATATTACCGGTGAGCCACTAATTTGATGATCAGCCTGGAATTGCCAGATCACTTTGGATGTACGCGCTTCAATTGCATAGATCAAACCATCCGCAGATCCAGTAAAGATGAGGTTTTCTGCAAAACAAGGAGAAACAATCGAACCTTTTCCCATTCGGAAACGCCAGACAATCCAACCACCCTTCGTCTCAAGGGCATAAAAACTGCTATCGAGTGATCCGAAATATACAATACCATCATGAACCACAGGTGAGGATGTTATCGCCAATTTGGCTTTGAAGCGCCATTTTAATTCACCACGAAAATCAATTGCGTAAAACTCACCACTTTCAGATCCAACATAAATTGTCTCGTCGATAATATAAGGCGAAGAGCGAATCGGGGAACCGGCATCGAACTTCCATGTAACTCTTCCGGTTAGAACATTCACCGCATGAAGAGAGTTATCATCAGAGCCGAAGAATACATGGCCATCTGAGATGCGTGGGGAAGAGAGGATGTGTCCACTGCTTAAATATGACCAATTTATTTTTCCTGTACGCACATTAATGACGTGTAAACTCTGATCTTCAGAACCAATAAAAATATTCCCATCAAAAATAGCCGGACGGGAGACTATACTTCCACCTGTTGCATATTTCCACACAAACTCGCCATCGGTTGCGTTCAGAGAATAGATGTTATTGTCACAAGATCCTAGATAAATTCCACCATCATAATAAAGAGGTGTACCCCGGATCTCATCTTCACATTGAAATGTCCATAATGGTTTTAATGTGCTGGTTTGGATGGTTGTTGCAGATTGATAAATGCGACCCAATAAACCGGTTTTTATTGCTGCTGCGACAAGGGCTTCTTTCATCGCATCAATATTTTCAAAACGACCCGGCGGGTCATAGTGTAGCGCAACATTGATGACAGCTTCGAGTTCCAAGGAAATTGCCGGGTTTGTTTTCCTTATAGGTCTTTCACCAAACGAGAAAGGTGGCTCCATACGAGGATCGCGACGAGTTAATAGATGATGTAAGGTAGCTCCCAATGCATAAATGTCTGCTGAATGATTGGCTTCGCCACGATACTGTTCAGGTGGGGAATAGCCTTCGGTTCCGATCATGGTCCCTTTTTGCCCGGATTGGAAGGATTTTGCAATTCCAAAATCAACCAGGATGATATGATTTTCCTGATTGATCATAATATTGGAAGGTTTTATATCCCGAAAAATTATTGGTTCAGGTTTATGGTTATGCAAATAGCTTAATACTTCACATAATTCAATCCCCCAAGTTATTGCTTGTTCTTCAGATATGAAACCTTCGCTTTGGGTAATAATGGCTTCCAGGTCTTTTCCATTAATGAATTCCAATACGAGGTAGGATCGGTTTGCTTCTGAAAAATAATCATAAATGCGCGGAATGGAAACATGGTTAAGAGTAGCAAGAATATTGGCTTCCCGTTCAAAGTTCTTAATAATTGCCTCACTTACCAGCGGATCTGGAGCGCGGTTGATCATTTCCTTTATTGCTACAAGCTTGACTACATTTGGAAAGTGTAAATCACGGGCACGGTAAACTGAACCCATGCCTCCCACACCAATCACATCTTGGATCACATACCGCTGAACAAGGGTTGCACCATTTTGAAGTTGAGTTTGTTCCTCTTGGTTGGTATTTTCAGCATTGTCAGGTGAGATGCGAAGCGTTTCCAGACAGACCTCCTATTGCAATGGTTGTAAACCTAATCATGTCCTCCCCTTTCGGGGAATGCAATAAATGATAATCAACAGATACTCTTAGAGAATTCGTTACTTCTTACCAAGTAAATTGGGTTAATAGAAGAAATTTCATCAGGCTGTTGTTGTCCAATATAAGGAAGTATACTCTGAATAATATATATAAACTCTTCCAAGTTAAAAAAATTTTTACCACAAAATGAGATATTATGCAAAAGGCAAAAATTTCAATGGTTTTCCAATTATGAGATGAAAATTTCGCAAATAAAAATTGTGAAATAGGATCAATATGGATCATAAATTGGCGGGTGTTTATGCAGCTGCAATAACACCGATGAAGACGGATTATTCACCGGATGTGGAAGGCGTTCCTGGATTGCTGGAATTTCTCGAAAAACGCGGCTGTCATGGCGCGTTGTTACTTGGTACGACCGGCGAAGGTCCCTCTTTTTCATTCAAAGAGCGGATAGCGATCCTTAGTGCCGCCCGTGATTATAAACGTGCACATCCTTATTTTCGTTTACTGGCAGGAACGGGAACCCCCAGTTTGACTGAAACAATAGAATTGACACAGGCTGCCTTCTCCCTCGGTTGTGATGGAGTTGTTGTCCTGCCTCCTTATTATTATCCTAAAGTAGATGAACAAGGGCTATTTGCTTGGTTCAGTGATGTATTAAATAAGTCCGTTCCACAAGAAGGTTTTCTGCTTGGATATCATATTCCTCCCGTTACGGGTATCCCCTTATCCTTGGATCTTTTGGCTCGATTAAAAGAAGCCTTTCCAGTTAAGTTTGCAGGAATCAAAGATTCTTCTGGAGATGCAAATTTTGCGAAAACATTGGGAGATCAATTTGGAAGTGAACTTCTGGTATTGACAGGTTACGACCGTTTATTTAAGTTGGCATTGGATTTCTGCGCAGGAGGTTGTATAACGGCGCTCGCGAACCTGTATTCTCCCTTGTTGCGCAAGATTTGGGATGAAACACAACGTTCTGGGTTGGTTGATCAAATCCAGATGCAAATAAATTCATTGAGAACAGTCTTGGACTCATATTCACCATATCCACCCATAATAAAGGCATTTTTATCCCGGCTACACGGCTTTCCCTTATGGTCAGTACGACCACCATTGGTGTCTGCGACCAGGGCGATATCGGAAAAGGCAGCCAGAGAATTTTCAAGTAAATATAATGAAAATTGATATTCTTCTCGGTTTCTCCATGATAAAATATTTCCATGCAATCATCGCTTAAAAACCTTTTAAAATTCTTGCGTCATGATGCTTCCCGAGGATATGATGATAAAGCTGTGTTTGGTGGATTGGTAAAAATATTGGATTTTTGGGTCCCAGAAGCACGCAACGAAAAAATATCTGAGGAGATCATTCAATCTGTTATCACCTGTATCAATAATTACCACAACCTGTCTGAGGAGAAGCGCTCTTTGGCTCTTAAAGATTTATGGGAACGAATTGAACCTGGTAATATCACTGCGATCGAGACTTTAGATAATTCCCACAGTCGCAAGCATCCTTCTCAGAAAGTCAAGAAAAGCAATCCGGAAACAGCCAATTATCCGAAGGAGACTGTCAAGTCAGTTCCACTTAAACAACAGTCATTGTCTGCCAATCAACCAGGAGGAATTACCAGCCAAACGCCAATAGCTTTAAATGCCTCCCTGACTGTAATCAATGGAGTGGGTCCCACAATCGCGCAAAAACTTGCCAAAATGGGATTGCGTACTCTGGGTGACCTATTGTTCTTTTTTCCCCGTCGTTATAATGATTATAGTCAGTTAAAACCCATCCACAAACTCTGGTATGGTGAGGTTGTAACTGTGGTTGGAACGATACAAAGTGTAACCAGTCGAAAAGTCCGTTCAGGAAAATTGAATATTGTTGAAGTCATTATTGAAGATGGGACTGGTGGATTACGGTTAAGTTGGTTCAATCAACCATGGTTGGAAAACCGATTGAAAAGAGGAGCAAGTATTGCTGTTTCTGGAAGAGTAGAGCAATACCTGGGTCGTCTGGTTATGAGTAATCCAGAGTGGGAACCTGTGGAAGTTGAAAGTCTGAATACCAACCGTATTGTACCGGTTTATTCTTTGACATCCCAGGTGACACAGAATTATCTGCGAAAAATTATCCGGCCAGTTGTGTCTTATTGGGCACCAAAAATAACTGATCATATGCCAGGTACGATTTTAAAGAAGGCTGATTTGGTAGACCTGGGAACTGCCTTGATACAAGTGCATTTTCCAGATACCAAGGAGCAACTGAAATCAGCTCGTGAACGTCTTGCTTTTGATGAAATATTCTTCCTGCAAATGGGAGTTTATAGGCAGAAGCGTGACTGGCAGAAAGCATCTGCTCGCGTATATGAGATTTCAGACGATTGGCTGAATTTTTGGCTGAAAGCACTTCCTTTTCAATTAACTGGTGCCCAGAACAGGGCCATAGCGGATATCCGCACAGATCTACGATCCGGTGTACCCATGAATCGCTTATTACAAGGTGATGTTGGATCTGGAAAAACAGTTGTGGCTGCGGTTGCAACAGCGATCATCAATAAAGCCGAAGCACAGGCAGCCATCATGGCTCCAACATCAATTTTGGCAGAACAACATTTCCGCAATTTCTCAACTATGTGCACGACACTTGAAAAAAATGGGGATGGCTTAAAACCTGACCAGATCCGCTTGCTCATAAGTGATACTTCTGAAAAGGACAAACAGGAAATCAGGGACTTGCTTGCCAGTGGTTACATTAAGATTTTGATTGGAACACATGCTTTACTTGAAGATCCGGTTTTCTTTAATGATCTGCAATTGGCGGTGATCGATGAACAGCATCGATTCGGAGTTGAACAACGGGCAATTTTACGCTCAAAAGGCTCCAATCCTCATTTAATTGTTATGACAGCCACACCTATACCGCGGTCACTCGCATTAACAGTGTACGGAGACTTGGATATTTCTTTGATGGATGAATTACCTCCAGGTCGACAGGAGATTAACACACATGTCCTTTTTGCGCGTGAACGGGAACGAGCTTATTCAATGATCCAGTCCCAGGTTGAATCTGGACATCAGGCTTTTATTATTTATCCACTGGTCGAAGAAAGTGAAAAAAGTGATCTTAGGGCAGCCACAGAAGAATATGAGCGTCTTCAAAAAGATGTTTTCCCTAAATTGAAGCTCGGGTTGCTTCACGGACGGTTAAAACCCGACGAGAAAGATGCAGTCATGCTACAATTTCGTAAAGGTGAGTATCATGTTCTGATTGCCACTACTGTAGTTGAGGTTGGTGTTGACATTCCAAATGCCACTGTGATGTTGATTGAAGCAGCCAATCATTTTGGCTTGGCTCAATTACACCAATTACGCGGAAGGGTAGGGAGAGGTGATGCACAGTCATATTGTTTGTTAATCCCGGATAATGATGATGCTGCAGAAAATAAGCGTCTGGAAGCTATGACAAAGACAAATAATGGTTTTATTTTGGCAGAAACCGACCTGAAACTGCGTGGTCCTGGAGATTTCCTTGGCACTCGACAGGCTGGTTATGCTAATTTGCGGATGGCGAATCTTACAGATGTCCAAATGATTGATAAGGCACGAAAACAAGCACAAGAATTATTTGAAAGTGATCCCGAATTAATGTTGCCTGATAATCAGTTGCTCTCCGAAGCCCTTGGGCGTTTTTGGGGAGCTGGAAAAGGAGATATTAGTTAACCATGGTTCGTGCCATATTCCCCGGAACGTTCGACCCAATTCATTTTGGGCATATTAATATTGCCGAGAGGGCAGTTCGCTTATTTGATGAATTGATCATAGCGGTTTATGATAAGCCTCTTAAATCCCTGCTTTTCCCCCCTGATGTGCGGATTGCCTTGGTGAATGAAACCTTTAACGGTTACCCAAAGATCCGTGTGATAGGCTACAGCGGCTTAACTGTAAAGCTATGCCAGGAAATCGATGCCCAAGTGGTTGTCAGAGGATTGCGGGTTTTTTCTGATTTCGAATTTGAATTTCGAATGGCTCTGGCCAACCACCGATTAGCCCCCGATATTGAAAGTATTGCCCTCATCACAGATGAAGAGCACACATTTCTCTCATCAACTACAGTTCGGGAAATTGCCATGCTTGGGGGGGATGTTTCCAGCATGGTGCCCTCACATGTTGAAGCTGCATTGAATCGAAGTGTTAGTCTAATGAGCGATCAACAAAAACCAGCAAACGCACTTCGCGATTAGAATGTATAATGAATATTAAGATATTTTTCTAATTGAGACACACCCATACTTTTCCATCAACAAGGCAGGATTAGTTATGGATATAAATGACCGATATTTCTCTTAGCGGAGGAGAAAATGGACATCCTTCATCTCGTTGATCGTTTGGAAGAACTCTTTAACAAGAGTCGACCTTTACCGTTTACTCATAATGTGATTGTTGATGAAGATCGTATGTTGGATATCATTGACCAGATGAGGATTTCTATCCCAGAAGAGGTAAAAAAAGCTCAACAGGTATTTGCCCAAAAAGACAGGCTGCTGGCTCAAGCCCAGGAAGAAGCAGGGAGGAAATTGAGCATAGCTCAAGAAAGAGCTGATCAATTAGTGGAAAAGGACCTGGTTGTTGCAGATGCTCAAAAGAGAGCCAATACGATAATTGAGCAGTCTCGCATTGAAGCAGAAAACATTCGGGCGGGAGCTGACCAGTATGCTATGGATAAATTGATGGAATTGGAACGCTCAATTCAAGTATTATTAAATCAGATCCATAATGGAATACGTGTGTTGGATGAGAAAAATTCCAGCATCTCTGAGCGAAATTCTGCAGAAAATTAATATTATTTATAAAACAGTTGGATGGGATTTCAATTAGAAACTTGCTTTTTTTACTCGATCCATAACAACCAAGAGATCACTTATTTTTTTGAATGCCATTCTTCTGCAAGAATTCCGTAAACAAATTCATCCTGCCATTCACCATTCACATATTCGCTTTGCTTGAAATGAGCTTCGCGGCGCATTCCTATCCTCTCCATTAATAGCCAGGAACGAATGTTGTCCCTGCTTGTGCCGGCAGAAATGCGATGTAATCCCAGAGTATCGAAACCATATGTCAGGAGAGCTCTGGCAGCTTCACTGGCAAATCCCTGTCCTTGAAACTTATTTCCCAGAAGCCAACCAATTGTGCCTTGCTTGTTATCAATATTCTTTGAGATTAAGATGCCAATATTGCCAATAACCTTGTTTTTTTCTTTCCACTCAACGACCAAATCAACCCGATCAATAATATTCGTGGGATCCAGAAAACGTCTTGGTTCCCAGAATTTCTTAACACCTTCCCGGGTCGGTTGCCATGGAAGTGTACGCATTAACCAGAAATCAGAGCTTCCGGAGTAATCGAAGATATCTTCCAGATCTTTATCTTCATAAAGTCTAATGAGTAATCTCATTGTTTCAATTGGAAAAAGCATGTTAATCCTTGGATTGTCTGTTTTTTACGATCTCCTGGCGTAATTCAAGACTCCCCCACAATACACCAGCCAGGATAATAAAAACTACGATCATACCAATAGCAATTACACCAGATGTATCTCCAATAGTGGCTGGATCTACTGTGGCTGTAGCCTCAACAAGAATTAGCGTCGGTATGGGAGTAGTGTCGAAAGAAGAGTGGGTTGTGTTATTGGATGCAACCACAACCCCAGTATGGCTAGTGCTGAATAAAACCAACCCAATAATAATCAAGAAATTCAAAATTCTAAGAACTAATTTCATATGGGCATAAGTATAACATGAGAGATCTCCAGCAATCCGGTTTTATCCCTGATTAATCTTTTCTCAAAAATTCTCAGAAAAATCAAGAACTCCTGCTCGAGTTGCAGGAGTTCTAAAAGGCGGAGAGGGCGGGATTCGAACCCGCGAACCCTTTCAGGTTACACACATTCCAGGCGTGCGCGCTAGGCCAACTACGCGACCTCTCCATTTTTTTGAGCGGCGGAATTATACCATGTGAATAATACAAAAGAACGAATTTTCTTTTTATTACAATTTTGAAGGGTCAAAAACTGGTGTTACATCCCTTACCTTATTTTAAATATTGTTTACTTAAAATATGTCGAAATTTCCTGTTGACACAAAAAAAGGAAATTAATGATATTAATTTGTCAAGTGCCCTGAACAAGGATGCCCCGAAAAAGGATGTCCCGAACAAGTACATATTTTGCTACAAAAAATCAAGCTCCGTGAATTAGGATCAATTTGTGTGGTCAGGGAAAGTTACTTGAGAGGTTTTTGCCTGGGTTCCAATAATTCCCAACGCCCAGCAGCTAAATATAAGATCTCCA
This sequence comes from Chloroflexota bacterium, assembly GCA_043826315.1. Taxonomy (GTDB): domain Bacteria; phylum Chloroflexota; class Anaerolineae; order Anaerolineales; family Villigracilaceae; genus UBA12087. Next base: position 13,840 of record JBDRQK010000103.1, on the reverse strand, counting down.
ATATCAAGTCTTCATAGGCTATTCCGTCCTTGTCTGCTTGGATACACAGATCACTGTAACCCGGGGTTAATCCAGGCAATGGATTGATCTCTATCAGACGTGGTTGACCTTCAGAGTCCAAGCGAAGATCCACCCTTGAGACGTCTAAAGCACCGATAATCGTGTGACCTCGTAAGGCCAAGTGATGGAGTTTTTTTGTAAGGTCAGGCGGGATATCTGCTGGGCAAAGATACTCTGGGGCACCTTCCTCACCCAGTAAGTGTGATTTGGCAGCATTGCTGTAAATACCGGGTGTGGCAGCTCGAGAACTTTCCACTTCTAAGATAGGGAAGCGATGATATCCATCTGGTGAATACCATTCTGGATGGCGGCTGAACAAAGCGGCATTGGGACGTCCAATTTGACCTACTGTAAATTCGCGACCAGGAAGGTATGTTTCAACCAGAGCAGGTTGTTTATATGCATTGATCACATAATTCACACGCTCACGTAGATCAGTTTCTGTCTCAACTTTGGCTTTTATATCGACACCCATACCAGTCCCTTCTCGTGATGGTTTTACGAACAATGGGAAGCGCAACTCGTGGCGTAATGGTTCATCACCGGAGTTGAACTCTTGAAATGGGGCAACAGGCAGGTTTCTGTCACGCCAGATACGTTTGGTAAGGGTTTTATCCAATGCGATGGCATTCGTGAGTACCCGGGATGCTGTATATGGGATTTGAAGCATCTCCAATAATGCTGGGACCTGAGCTTCGCGGGCATCCCCCCCCAAACCCTCTGAAATATTAAAACAAATATCAGGTTTGTATTTCTTTAGTTCATAAGGCAGATTCTGATCTGCCATGATAAATTCAGTTTTATGACCATCTGTTTCTAAAGCTGACTGTATCAATCGTACTGTTTCGATGTGATCATAATCAGCGTACGCATCTGAAGGGAAATTGACAGGATGTGTGATGTTTTCATCTTTAATATTCGCCAAAACGGCAATACGCCAGACTGGTTTTGGCTGTGGCCAATCACCTAAAGGTTCATCGTTTCCTTCGGTTATCTTATTGTCTGACATGATCAACTCCTCTTGCGCACAAGAATGAAAAAGAAAAGATATATCTATTGGTTAATTTCAATGAGGTTTAGTATAAAGGAAGATTTGGATAAATCAAGGGGTTTTGTGAGCCAATCTGAATTGTAATATTTGTAACTGGACAAGAGCTTTCCTTTCAGGTATCATATGCACGTTCTGGAACCAGCCATGTATTTACTGATTAAAATCCATCAGCTGAGGATATAAATCTGTTTTCTCAGAAGATAGTGTTTACCCAGAATGATGCAGTGGAAAGAATTCTTTCATTACAAACAAAAGTTTGAAAAAAACAGGGATGTCACCAAAAGTGTTGTTAAGAAAATTGGTATTGATTTATTTTCTTGCGAGCAAATAGCGAATTCACATTCCAGGCAGATTTGCCCGGGAATAAATAAGTAAAATTTTGTGTTTGGGAGCTACAAACTACCAATGGATTCAATTGAGAAATTATTAAAAACATTGACAGAAGCTCATGGCGTGCCCGGATATGAAACTCCCATCCGGGCAGTTGTGCGAAATTACATGAAATCACTGGGAGAACTGACTCAGGATAAACTTGGAAGTGTTATATGTAAAAAGAAAGGGTCAGAGGAATCGCCAAAGGTAATGCTTGCTGGCCATATGGATGAGATTGGTTTCATGGTCAAACAACTTACAAAAGAAGGTTTTATCAAGTTTCTTCCATTAGGTGGTTGGTTTGACCAGGTTCTGCTTGGACAACGAGTAATCATCAAGACAGGCAAAGGAGATGTTTTAGGTGTAATTGGAGCCAAACCACCGCATATGCTCACTCCTGAAGAACGCAGCAAAGTTGTCCTCCGAAAGGAAATGTATATTGATATAGGCGCAAGCAGTGAAGATGAACTTAGGCGAGGCGGTATTCAGGTTGGTGATCCAATCGTACCTGATTCTAATTTTCAAATACTCACAAATGGAAAGAGTTATTTATCTAAAGCATTTGATGACCGTGTAGGTGTTGCGATCATTGTTTCAGCAATGCAAGCATTACAGGAGCGTAGCCACCCGAATACAGTTATTGGTGCAGCAACGGTAATGGAAGAAGTGGGTTTACGAGGAGCGACAACCTGTGTGGAAATGGTTCAACCTGATGTAGCCATAATTCTTGAGTCGGATATTGCCGGGGATGTTCCTGGAATTAAGGAAGAAGAAACGAAAGTTAAACTGGGTGGGGGACCTAGTATGCTGGTTTACGACGCTCGCATGATCCCAAATCATAAATTAGGTAATCTGGTTACCCGTGTAGCCAGTGACCTTGGGATAAATCTGCAATTATCCTCGATAGAAGGTGGCGGAACAGATGGAGGTGCTATCCATCTTTATAAGACAGGTGTTCCGACCGTTGTTTTAGCCGTACCGGCCCGGCATATTCATTCACATAACTCGATCATAAATCGTGATGACTACGACAATTCAGTGAAACTGGTGGTTGAATTATTAACCCGTTTGGACGCTGACACTGTTGCAGAACTCACGATATAAAAACCAAGAAAGACCGGAGGCAAAATGTCCGACCTTATCAATCAAATTACTAATGAATTAAAAGACCAGATTGATTCTTTTAAACACGAAGTCAGCGTCAGAGATATTGGTACAGTTACTGAGGCTGGTGATGGTATTGCCCGGGTTTCCGGACTGGAAAATGTAAGAGCTCAGGAACTTGTTCAGTTTCAAAATGGTGTAATGGGTATCGCCTTTAACCTGGAACGTGATAGCGTTGGTGTCATTATCATGGGGGATTATTCAGATATTGCACAAGGTATGTCTGTTCGCTCCACCGGGCGGATTGCTTCTGTTCCAGTAGGTGATGGATTGATCGGGCGGGTTGTAAATGCTCTGGGAGACCCTGTCGACGGAAAGGGCTCACTCAAATTTACCGATTATCGGCCAATTGAACGAATTGCCCCGGGTGTGATTCAACGTCAGGATGTGGATACACCGGTTCAAACAGGTATCAAAGCCATTGATACCATGATCCCTATTGGACGCGGTCAGCGGGAATTGATCATTGGAGATCGGCAGACAGGTAAAACTGCCATCGCAATTGATACGATCATTAACCAAAAAGGCAAGGACCTGATCTGCATTTATGTAGCCATTGGACAGAAAAAAGCTGCCATTGCCCGCACGGTTGCCTTATTGGAACGTCACGGTGCTATGGAACATACGATTGTCGTGATCGCTGCAGCTGATGAAGCCGCTGCTTTACAATACATTGCTCCCTATGCAGGTTGTGCAATCGGTGAGGAATTTCTGGAGACTGGACGTGATGCCCTGGTTATTTATGATGACCTTTCAAAGCATGCCTGGGCTTATCGTCAAGTTTCTCTGCTCCTTCGCCGCCCACCTGGACGCGAAGCATATCCCGGAGATGTGTTTTATTTGCATTCACGCCTTTTAGAACGAGCTGCACGCGTGGCTGAAAAATTTGTTATTGTCAAGAAAGTTTTTTCTGAGGCTTTGGCGTTGGATACAGACGGCGTGGATGGAAAAGTTTATTCAGGACCACGTTCGGCACATGATGCTGAAGAAGCCAAGAAAACCATTACGAAACCTGATGATTATAAAATTGTAAAAGTTAAAGGTTCAGGCGGATCATTGACGGCTCTACCGATTATTGAAACTTTATTGGGTGATGTTTCCGCATATGTTCCTACGAATGTTATCTCGATTACAGATGGACAGATCTATCTGGAAGGTAACCTCTTTAATGCTGGTATTCGACCGGCTGTGAATGTAGGAATATCTGTCTCGCGCGTAGGTGGAGCTGCCCAAACCAAAGCTATGAAACAGGTGGCGGGTAGACTACGTTTGGATATGGCTGCCTACCGTGAACTGGCTGCATTTGCGTTAATGGCATCCGATCTCGATAAAGCGACCCAAGGTCAGTTGAATCGTGGGCGGCGAATGCAAGAGATCTTAAAACAACCTCAATATGAACCGATGTCCCTTGAAAATCAGGTGATTGTTATTTATGCGGGAACCAATGGTTTCGCAGATAACGTTGCGATCGAACGCATGCGTGCTTGGGAGACTGCACTGGTTCGTTATATGGAAACTTCCCATCCTGAAATTGGAAGGGGTATTTCAGAGTCCAAGCGCATTACGGATGATAACGAAGCAAAGCTGCGGGCAGCTTTGGAAACCTTCAAAACAACGTGGCAATAATTAAGGAGCGATAATGGCTTCTGGAAGAGAAATGCGGCTCCGCATACAGAGCGTGAAAAATATTTCACAAGTAACACGTGCTTTGAGTGCGGTCAGCGCCAGCAAGGTAAGAAAAGCGATGGCAGCAGTAGCTGCCACGCGTAATTATGCTACCAAGGCATGGCAGGTACTTATCCATATTGCTGGACAACCAGGCCGGGATACCCTCCACCCATTGTTGACAAAGCGCACCACCATTAAACAAACACTTGTGTTAGTTGTCAGTGGAGATCGCGGTTTGGCAGGCGCATATAACACCAACATAATAAGATACCTGTTGCAAAAATTTGAACACTATGAAATGCCGGTGAAGTACATTGCTGTAGGACGCAAAGGTCGGGATATGCTGATCCGAAGACGGAAGAACGTGATTGCAGAATTCAGTAATTTGCCACCTGCACCATCATTTTCAGATGTGTCTGCAATTGGTCGCCTGGCAGTCGATGAATTCCTTGAAGGAAAAGTTGATGAAGTTTACCTGGTCTATACCGATTTTGTCACGATGACAAGACAGGAACCAGTTATAAAAAGATTGTTGCCCCTGGAAGTAGGTGGGGATTCAACAGATCGGGTGGAAGCGTATGAATCCAAGCACCTTTCTGCAGCTTATATTTACGAACCGGAAGAGAGTGAGATCCTGGATGAGATTATTCCACGTTTCACGGCATTGCAGGTATACCAGGCAATTCTTGAAGGTCTAGCCAGTGAACATGCCGCACGGATGATTGCAATGGGCAATGCTACGGATAATGCTGTTGAATTGGTTGGAGCATTACAAATGGATTATAACAAGGTGCGTCAACAGACGATTACCGGAGATTTATTGGATATAGCTGGTGGCGCAGAGGCGCTTGCCAAGGCAATTTCACAGAAATAAGGTAACGGAGGCAATAATGGTGAATGCAACTGGCCGGGTAGTACAGATCCTGGGTGGTGTTGTGGATGTAGAATTCCCCCGGAATGAACTTCCGAGTTTATATGAGGCAATTGAAATCCCGAGCGAAAAAGGTTTCCCGTTGGTTCTTGAAGTCCAGAAACATATGGGAGATAATCAAGTCCGCTGCGTATCCATGGATACAACAGATGGTCTTCAGCGTGGTACTGCGGTTATTAGAACCGGCGCTCCCATTATGGTTCCGGTCGGCGAATCAACTCTTGGGAGAATTTTCAACGTTTTGGGGCACCCGGTGGATAATAAGGGTAATGTCAAAGCAGATGAGTACTACCCAATTCATCGCGCTGCACCTTTGTTTGCTGATCAGTCCACTCGGGTTGAGATCTTTGAAACAGGCATCAAAGTGATCGACCTGATCGCTCCTTTTACCAAAGGTGGAAAAACAGGTATTTTTGGAGGTGCAGGTGTAGGTAAAACAGTAGTTATCATGGAACTCATTCGTTCCATCGCCACGGTTCACCAGGGTAACTCCGTATTTGCTGGGGTGGGTGAACGAACGCGTGAAGGAACACAGCTATATCGTGAAATGCTCGAATCAGGTGTCATGAAAGATACCGTGATGGTTTTTGGTCAGATGAATGAACCACCGGGAGTACGTTTGCGTGTGGCTCTTTCAGCACTGGCAATGGCTGAATATTTCCGTGATAAAGGCCGTGACGTGCTGCTGTTCATTGATAATATCTTCCGGTTCACCATGTCTGGCTCTGAAGTGTCAGCTTTACTGGGTCGCATGCCTTCTGCGGTAGGTTACCAACCGACCCTGGCTACTGAGATGGGAGAGCTTCAAGAGCGCATCACATCCACCCGGCATGGTTCTATCACTTCCATGCAGGCAGTATATGTACCCGCAGACGATTATTCAGATCCAGCACCTGTGGCTACATTCACCCATCTGGATGCGACAATTGCTTTGGAACGATCCATTGCCGAAAAAGGTATTTATCCGGCCGTGGATCCATTGGCTTCAAACTCCCGGATCCTCGATCCAAAAATTGTTGGTGAAGAACACTATGTCACTGCACGAGAAGTTCAAAGCGTATTACAACGCTATAAAGATTTACAGGATATCATTGCCATCCTCGGCATCGATGAATTGAGTGAGGATGATAAACTGGTGGTGGCGCGTGCCCGCAAGATCGAACGCTTCTTCTCACAACCATTCTATGTGGCTACCCAATTCACAGGTATTGATGGTTCTTATGTACCTCTACGTGAGACAGTTCGCGGTTTCCGTGAGATCCTGGACGGCAAACATGATGATCTGCCGGAACAGGCTTTTATGATGGTTGGTACAATTGAAGATGCGATTGAGAAAGCAGAGAAGTTGGCAAAAGCTTAATGTTGATAGTTATTTCGTTCCCATTATCAGCTAATTCTAGGTCATGGGAACAGAGGAGAAATGATGACGATTCGTTGTGAGATTGTTTCACAAGATCGTATGGTCTTTGAAGGTGATGCCGATATGGTTGTTTTGCCAGGCACAGATGGTGAGATGGGAATATTACCTCATCATTCGCCTTTATTGACTACCTTGAAATTTGGTGTAGTTAGAGTTCGCACAAAGCAAGGTGAAGAGATATTTACAGTTGCAGGTGGTGTTGCTGAAGTTCAACCTGATATTGTCACGATTCTTGCAGATGCTGCTGAGAATGTAGAAGAAATAGATATAACGCGGGCTGAGGAAGCGCGCAAGCGTGCTGAAGAATACCTTGCACAAGGGACTCCTCACGATACGGATTCATACTTTAAACTTGAATCTGCTTTGCGCCGCTCAAATTTACGTCTGGATGCTGTCAAACGGTTCAGGCGCAGTAGCGCAAAAAAACCCAGGTTTTCAGACAACGATTAGAGGTAATTAATGGCTTCACTATCGAAAGACTTGGGGATCGACATTGGCACCACACAAACAAGGATTGCTAATACTTCAGGCATTCTTATAGAAGAACCAACAATTGTCGCAATTGTTATTGCAGAGCAAAAGCTTGTTGAATTTGGGCAGGCAGCCTTGAATATGGAAGGACGTGTACCTGATACGATTGAAGTGGCACGTCCTCTGCAGAATGGCGTTGTAGCTGACTATGAAGTTACCGAAGCTTTTATCCACCATTTGCTACAAAAAGTAAGTGGTCCAATGAGATTGTTCCGTCCGCGCGTAATGGTTTCAGTCCCTTATGGTGTCACCAGTGTCGAATCACGTGCGGTCCACGAAGCTGTTTTCCAAGCTGGAAGCAAAGAGGTGATACTTATCCAGCAACCACTGGCTGCTGCATTGGGTATAGACCTCCCGATTGGCTCGCCTTCAGGAAATATGGTTATTTGTCTGGGAGGCGGGATTACACAAACAGCAGTTGTTGCAATGTATGGTATCGTATCTGCTGAGTCTTTGCGTCAGGGTGGAAAATATTTGGATGAAGCGATTGTCACATATGTTCGACGAAAATATGGCATCATTATTGGATCTATTACTGCCGAGCAATTAAAGATTAAGATCGGTGCAGCTGTTCCACAAGACCAGGAACAAAGCATGGAAGTCCAGGGACAGGATCAAGTGACTGGTCTACCCAGGCCCGTGACATTGACGACTGGCGAGATTGTTGAGGCTTTGCAGGAGTCTCTAAAAAATATTGTTGAATCATGCCGTATTGTTCTTGAGAAGACACCTCCAGAATTGGTATCTGATATCATTGATCGTGGTGTTGCTTTGTGCGGTGGTGGGGCTAAGCTGCGCGGGATTGACAGACTTATTACCAAATCCTTGGGAATTCCAGCCTACCTGGTGGATAATCCGACCAGTTGTGTGGTTGAAGGAGCTGCCAAAGGTTTGAGTATGTATGGAATTTTAAAACGCAATCTTCCAAGTATCTGATCTGAGAAGGATCGGGATTTGATAAAACGTAAAAATTCAGTCCAATTGTTGAATTTGGGGGAATTAATAATTATCTAGCCGAAATTTGAAGTGCCCATATTATTGCCAGTGATCATGGGTATCATTTCCATGAAGATTTCACTGGTTGTTTTCTTGTTTAGATCCTTCTGATATCTTTTAGGATCATCCGACGATCATTAGCACGAGTAACAATAGATTATTTTGAAGCCAGGATTGGTTCTTATGAAGAAATACTACCTCCAGTCAGCAAGATCTTAATGGTCGTGGAATATCCCGGAACAAACTTTAATGGGTAACGACCCCAAGTATCTAAATATTTTCAGCTCATTGTTGGTTTATATCATTCAGGAAAGCACTATCTCCAAGACCATCCAAAGACAGACTATTCAGAGTTAATGGTTGCAATAAGATCGATATATGATATTTAACCGCTGGAACGGTTACAATCTGCAAATAATACTTAAGATACTAAAGAAAGGCAGCCTAGTCAGGTAAATCGGTTTCTGACAGCTGACTTTCCTAAAGAATGCATACTTGTGTCTTATTAAACCATGGGGGATTTCTAAATGTCAGGAAGAAATTCTTTCTAAATCAGGGTAATTCATCAACAAGAACTTGGAGATCAATTTTAACAGTCTCAAACAGTAAGTTATTCTCCATGCAGTAATCCTTAATTTTTATCAATGGGTTGGGCATCTCACCACCCAGAATGCTTTCAATTGCAGGCTGGGAAACTCCCCAATCGAGGAGATCTTTAAATGTTGTTTTTCCTTTAATTAATTGGCTGGTAGATAATTCAGATTCAACCGGATTTTCAGTAACTGGTTCGATGCTTACCGAAGTTTCAATCAGAATGGAGTGTGATTCAATAAAATCAATCTGTTCTGACGTTAAAGTTCCATACAGTTTAAGAATCTCAACTGCTTGTGAGGGCAAATAAGTGCCCTCAGTGATCTCCAAAGGGAGTCCTGTATATAAGGCTACAAATAGACGGACGGAAGCTGTCCCTATTTCTTTGTCGGGGAAAGAGTAAATTGATTCGAGCGTCTTAACTTGAAAAGAATATGCATCCGTGTTTGCTGGCAAGGCAAACGCTTTGGCAAGAAGATCCAATGGTATACCAAAAGTAGATTCAATATCACCAAACGTGTACGATCCACGAATATCCAACGGGTTATACTCACCTGTAAATTCACCTTGAGTAAATTTGGCAGGTGTTTTATCGGATTTGGTTGACCACCAATTCATCCAGGTGCTGATAAGAATTCCACCAAAGATGAATACAAATATTAGACCAGCAAGTGTTTTTGATGACATTCTCATTTTAGGGTTCCTGCGGCTAATATGACAGTATTTGAGACCGGACACATGGCTTCGGATGTACATTCCAAACAGGATATGCACTGGTGGTCACGAACAATTGTCAGGTGACTGACCGGTATATTCATAGGACAGATGATATCGCAAGCTCCATCTGCCTTGCAAGTTGATTCTTTTCTTCGGATCTTGAAAATACGGAACAGATTTGTAATGCCAAGGACTGCACCGTATGGGCAGGCATATTTGCACCAGGGGCGCTCAACGAAAAGAGATAACGCCAGGGTTATGAAAAGGATCAAGATTCCTGAAATGGCGACTTCAGTGGTCCAAAAGTTGAAAAGAGCAAAATAAGGGTCAAAATCTGAGAAGACCAGTTTGCCGGAATATGCAGTCATGTATAAAACCCAAGCCAGGACCAAGTATCGTAAAAAGCGCATGGCTTTGTCCAATTTTATGGGAATGAAATGATTGTAACGACGCCTAAAAAGTTTGCGTCCCCATTTTCCAACCCATTCTTGAATGGTTCCGAGAGGACAGACCCAACCGCAAAACACGGGTCCAAAAAGGATTGCTACCAAGAATAAAATGAGCATCAATACAAAAGACGATGCATGGATCTTTTGCACAAATGTACCTATGGTGGCAAATTGATAGATACTGACAACTCCACCAAAAGGACAAATGCTGTGCAGTGATGCGCTGGAGAAAAAGGAAATACTTCCACCAGTTTCAGCCAGGGAGTGATTGACAGCTATTGCAGCAATTAAGATAAAGAAGAATATCTGGACCAATTTACGGATCCATATGCTTCTTGGATGAAACAGACGTTTTATGGATAATTTCATGGAAACTCCTCGGAATATTTAGATTGTAAGGAGTGTAATTGACGAATTGGGTGATTGAATAAAGAAATTATAAGGTTTTAGTAAAGTTTAGATCTCAATTCAAAAATCAGGAATTGGTATGAAGGAGGCGATACTAATTCTAACCTTGGCTCCTCTTTTACATTTGAGATGTCACTTAAATTAAGGAAAGAAATAGAGCCTCTCCAATCAGAAAAGAGAGACTCCACATAAGAAGATTGGATTATAAGTAATAGGTCATGCGCTGCAGATGGGAAGAGGGATCAATGTATTGGACAAGAACACCTTCTGGAACAGTAAGACTGATAGGCGCATAATTGAGAATTGCCTTCACGCCAGCCTCCACCAATTTATCGGTGATATTTTGTGCAGTGGCGGCTGGTACAGTCAGCATTGCAATTGTTACTCTTCCAACCTGGAGTGAGTCAACCATGTTTTCTGTTGATTCTATCGTCAGATTACCGATTTTCCTCCCAATGAGATCCGGGTTATTATCAAAGATCATGCTGATATGAAAACCACGGTTATAGAAACCCTGATAACGTGAAAGAGCATGCCCCATATCTCCTGCACCAATCACTGCAACATCCCATACACGATCAACCTTGAGGATCTCAGATAGTTTGTTAATCAAGAATTTTATATCATAACCTGTGCCTTGTTTTCCGAACTCGCCAAATTGAGAGAGATCCTTACGGATTTGGGCAGCAGAAATTCCTACTTGATCACCCAGTTCTTGTGAGGAAGTCGTTTCTTGATTGTTCTCATGCATATGCCGTAAAGCACGCAAGTAAACTGGTAATCTGCCGACAATTATGTCAGGTATTTCTTTTACATTCATGGTTTTCTCCCACACAAGCTATTTATTTGACTAAATTTACCACATTATAATATTTTGTGTTGTTTAGTGCAACCAGTAATGAATGGATTTCCAAAACCGGAAAAATTTGAATTTTTTAAATTGCGCTTGGGTAATTATACCCAAAAGGATCATATGAAACCAGATGAAAAGGGTGAGAATACAACTTGGCGAATCTATTCTAAAGCGATGTCTTTAATTATAGGTTTTGTAGATTAATTTTGTATCCGGATGTCCACCGAAAACCGTCCTATTCCAGAGACCTCGATCAACGCAATTGGAAATGGAAGAAAATGTCCGGGGGGATAATCAAGGTCGGGATTTTCTGGATCTTTTATAAGAGAAGATGATTCCGTGAAATCGTGAGTATTGATGATCCCTGTGCTCCGGATTTTTATACTCGTGCTGCCGTACAAACCCCAAAGAACGGAATCATCGAATCTTTGGGAGTAATAGTTTTTTGCCCAATCAGGCTTGGAAAGGTTTTGTGGATCTATTGCCAGTGGAATATTCATACTTATAGGAGGTCTGGAGTTGTATTCAATGCTGAGACCATTTTCGACAAGTTGAAAGGTTTTCTTAATTTGACCATCAGATCGATTCAAGACTAGTAGATTATCTTCTAATTGTAATATTTCATAAAGCAAAAAAGGATTATCGGATTCGCTGAAAGCTCCTGGGATCTCAGCCGGGTCTGCAGCAGGACCATGCTCGAGATGCCAGAGGGAAGGATCGCTCAAGCCAACAGCAAATTGGGACAGTGGTCCGATCAGTTGATGGATCTGGTTACCATGGCGCTCAAATAGGAAACTTAATCGACCACCATCTTTTTCAATAACCGCAAAGAAGCGTGTATTGGATAATACACATTCATCAAGTGAATCATAATCGATATCCTTGCTGCAATCTGAAATAGTTCCAGGATTTTCTCCCCAGTGACTTGCAGCCAGAATACTTCCAACCTGGTTGAGGTATTGAAATTGTAGTTGCGAATAAAGTTGATTCGAAATTGGTGAAGCAAGTGAAAAAAACATTTTCCAGGCTAAATCAGTGGTGGCGTTTTTAGGTGAATTCTGCAAATCTTCCAGGAGATGTGCTTTAAGTTGGTTTGAGTCTAGGTCAATCAAGTGACCTTGAGATGTGTAGATGTGAAAAGAAGGAATTGGAGGCAGTTGGGGTTCATATTTGATTTGGAAGGGTTGACTATCGAAAGCTTGTATTTGATTTGCATTAAGAGTCTGGATCCAGGGATGCGCCGCGATGTACGCCATGCTAGCCGAACTCACTTCAGAATCTCCCCAGGTGCTGTGGACTATACTACCACCTAAAATAACCAGATCTGCTGGGTCGGGTGATAGGGCAGTAACCAGGAGTTGGCGGCGAACATCCAAGCTGAGACCTTCATTGCTGGTCTGGATGGGTATATTGGTTTCTGCCAGGTCTGGTAATGGGATCAGTATTTTCCCTTCTTGGAGAATTAAGTGGGAACGATCCAAGAGATTGACAAATTGAAAGTGGTGATCCATTTGAAGTTTTCCATCCGTGGAATAAGCGAATATGCTGCCAGGCAATCCAAAAGCTGATGCAATATCCCGGCTGAATTGCAAGCTGAGATCATCAGGGATGGCATATGCTAATTCAGGAAGTAGTAATAAATTATGATTAACCATATTGTGTACTTGAGGTAAAGCACCGATAAAATCGATTGCCGAAAGGCTATTGGGATTTATAAGATCGAGAAGTACTATGGGGATACCAGATTTTTCTGCATTGGAAAGAATATGTTTCAGGCCATGTCGTTTCCCAAGAGGACCACTGTGGGCGCCATCCCAGAGGCGCAATGCCTGTGCTGGTGTGAAGGCGGGGAAAGAATCATTGAAGACGATGATAAGCGGAGCGGGAAGTATTGGATTTGAGAGGATGTTATTTATCGGTGGGCTTTGATCAAGAAGTATCTCACCATTTTTTGTCGTCATAAGGACTTTAAATTTCATATTCTCAGGAATCGGAAGGCTTATGAGATTGAAACTGATAGTTACCGAATCCAGAACGGGATTACGCTGAATGCGAGGGATAAGTTCATTTTTGAGTTGATTATTGCCTGCATAAAAAGCTTGCGGATTACCATCACGAGGCAGTACCAGCAGCCAATCCCAGCCCTGGTTTGAAATGCTTGTAGAAAATGCAGTTGGAGCGCCTTGAAATTCTCCCAGGTTTTCCGCAGGGTTGGTGTCAAGAAGGATATAAAAATTAATATTGAAATCAGGTTTTAAATCCAATATGTCAATCCGGAACTGAAAATCGTCATCAAACTTCCGGGTATAAATGGCGATCAAGTCGCTCGTTGGGTCGGAAGTGTTTGGGGTTTCGAGAAAGCGTAAATCCGATAATTGCCAGGTTAGCCCTGATTGGATGGTTGAGTGAACAGGAGTACAGGCTGTCAGGATCATTAAAATGATGATAATGATGCCAATTGATCTCATTTAGGGGTTGCGATACATACTAAATGTGTATAAAACATAGCGTAATTCGCTGGCAGCATTGATATTCAAACGGAAAAGAAAACTACTCCCATCTGTAAGCTTGAGGATTTTATTGGTGTCTCCGCAGGTCAGAGAACCCCAATTGGTAAGCTGCTGCTTTT
>JBDRQK010000102.1:0-3558 GCA_043826315.1 Chloroflexota bacterium | reverse complement strand
AATCCAGGTACATCGAGATTCAGAATCAATCCTCACTCATTGGCAAACTGCTGACCCTTTCATGCGCGACGTGATGCAGTACATCACCACCACGCGTGTCGATATCTATGGTCAACCTAACGAGGCTGTGCTGGAAGGGATGCGACAACTCTCCTCCCAGGGGGTTGTCATATCCGTAACACCTCATTTCGTTGGTTTTAGTCGACTTCCTGGGATTGAGTGATCTCACTTACCAATAACATGTGGTACCACCGAACCCTTGGCAGTTGAGTAGCCACCTCAGCCTGTCACAATCTTACTTAACCATATTTTTCTCTCTAATTACCTCTTGCAGAAATTAGCATAAAATAAACTTATTGTAATGTCCACCATCTCCACCATGTCATTGTTGTATTTAGGTCTTTTATTAACTTTCATGACCAGTCTTATTCACGGGATGGTCGATTTGCTCTAATATCCAAGTGAACTGTTCGACGAAACAAGTCGGATGCAAACTGAATTCCTGATGAAATGGCTATGAATTATGCTGAACTTATTTTACGGTGCATGCACCATGGATGCTTCCTCCTGCAATGAAAACTTTAAGATGCTGTTTACAATTTTAAAAGGAATAATTAAATGAAAAATCTAAAAACAAATCTAATTGATAGGGATGCGCCACTCGAAATTCATAGTGAGGAATTTCGTAAACTCGGTTATTTGCTTGTGGACGAAATTGCAGAATTTCTCGATGGATTGTCTCAACGTCCAGTTACTGTTGATGAGGATCCTCAAACCATACGCAAGATTTTAGGTCCAGACAAACTGCCTGAGGGTGGATCTCCTGCAAATGAATTATTTGAAGACATAACAGACCTGCTCTTTGACCACTCGCTCTTCAACGGTCACCCGAGATTCTGGGGATATATCACATCATCCGCAGCACCCATAGGTGCACTGGCTGATCTATTGGCAAGTTCAGTGAACCCGAATGTTGGAGCTTCAATACTTTCGCCAATCGCAAGTGAAATTGAAGCACAAACGATACGTTGGATCGCTGACATGATCGGTTTCCCAAGAACTTGCGGAGGATTGCTGGTAAGCGGTGGTAATATGGCAAATTTTGTATGCTTCCTGGCTGCTCGCAAATCAAAAGTTACCTGGGATCTTAAAGAAGATGGCTTGTCTGCCAGCAAGCAACGATTGGTCGTATATGTTTCGAAAGAAACCCACACTTGGATCGATAAGGCTGCGGAATTATTTGGTTTAGGCGCAAAATCTGTGCGCTGGATAAAAACCAATGCAGATCAACAAATGGATGTGGAGAGTCTGGAAAAACAGATTGTGGCAGATCTGGCGGATGAGTATTTGCCTTTTCTTGTTGTTGGAACAGCCGGTACTGTCAGTACAGGTGCAATTGATCCACTAAATGAAATTGCGGATGTATGCAAAAAATATGATTTATGGTTCCATGTAGATGGAGCTTATGGAGCTCCTGCGGCTGTTTTGCCGGATGCATCCCTTCAGCTATTGGGTTTGCGCAAAGCTGACTCGCTAGCATTGGACCCGCACAAATGGCTCTACAGCCCGCTTGAAGCTGGGTGTGTCCTGGTAAGGGATCCTCATCATCTGGTGGAAACTTTCAGCCATCATCCTGTGTATTACAATTTTGATGGAAATCAGGAAGATCCACCCATCAATTTTTTCGAGTATGGCTTACAAAACTCGCGGGGTTTCCGGGCACTTAAAGTCTGGTTGGCACTTCGTCAGGTAGGACGAGAGGGTTATATTCAAATGATCGGTGATGACATAGCCCTTGCACAAGCTCTGCATGAGAAGATTGACATTCACCCAGAATTGCAAGGTGTAACTCAGAATCTGAGCATTACGACTTTTCGTTTCATTCCCCTTGATCTGATCAGTCTCCAAGCGGATAGCGACAGTTATTTGAATAAACTCAACGAAGAGCTTCTCAACCGATTGCAAAAAAGCGGTGAGGCTTTTATATCAAATGCTATGGTCGATGGAAAATATCTTTTACGAGCATGTATCGTCAACTTCCGCACAACATTATCTGATGTTGAAGCTCTTCCAGAAATTGTAATAAGACTCGGTAGGAAACTTGATTCTGAAATTCGCCCCAAGTCATTTCTGGCAAGCTAGTGGACGGAGAAATTCCATTCATGATCTTACCTTTAGGAGTGAAGCAGGACTGAAAAGCCTGGCAGGATTCAAACCCTGCCAGGCTTTTGTGCATCTGAGGTGATCCGCCAATTTAGATTTGATAAAAACCCTTCTGAGGTACGATTATGGCGTTGGGGTTGCTGTGGGGGTGCTTATGCTGGTGGGAACTGCGGTCACCAGGTTGACAGGTATGATCAGCAATTGCCCGGGGTAAATTAATGAAGTCTCATCTTCGAGCAGATCCGGATTGGCTTTGATGATCTCTTCGATGGTGCTGCGGAATTTGTCAGCAATGGTACCCAGGCTGTCTCCAGGAAGAACAAAATAAGTGATTCTGGTTCCAGGGAACGCGTCTTCCGGCCAGGGGGTAAGTGTGGGCATGGGCCAGCCGGGTGGTGGAACCAGGATCTCCTGGCCGACATAAATGATCTGGGTAACAGAATCAATAACCGGGTTGAACAATAGGATCTGGATGACACCATTATCACCCAGTCCAAATTTTTCGGCTACGGAAGATATGGAATCGCCTTCCTGGATGACATAATAGAAAGGTGCGCTTGGTGTGGGTGTGGTGGTCTGGGTGGGCGTGTTGGTTTGTGTGGGTGTCAGGGTTGGTAAAGGTGTATTGGTCGGGGAGGGTGTGATGGTGGGTGTGGGTGTCTTGGATGCGAAAAGGGTGATGGAACCAACACCTCCCTTTAGTGATAAAACCAGTATGCTTATGCCGCCGATAATCAATACAGCCGCCAGGATCCAGATCAGAACGGGATGTAAACGACCACGCCGTTTACGGTACGATTCAATCGTAGATTTTATGGGAGGATTTTCGCTCATTTTTTTGTCCATCCAGGTACCTTGCATTTTGTTTAATGGATAGGTTGGGAAATTACCCAACCACTGATAATAATTATTCTACCTGAGATTCTGGCTTTAAGCGAGTGCTTGAAAAAGTGGTGGCAAGGGTTGCAGAAGCAATTGTGGAGGAGAATTTTCTAATAAGTGTCAGCTAGTTATGCTGTCAGATTCCCTTTGCCATGGTTTTGATCAGGCAGGCGCGGCTGGAGATGGCGGAGAAGATATTGACCGGTGTAGGATTTTTTTATTGCACAGATCTGCTCCGGGGTGCCCTGTGCCAGGAGCTGCCCGCCGCGGTCGCCGCCCTCCGGACCGAGATCAATGATCCAGTCAGCCACCTTGATGATGTCCGGGTTGTGTTCGATGATCAGGATGGAATTACCGGATTCGACCAGGGTTTGCAGCACTTCGATCAATTTATGCACATCGGCGGCATGCAGACCAACCGAGGTTTCATCGAGCACAAACAGGGTGCGACCGGTGGCTCTATTGGAAAGTTCTAGAGAAAGTTTGACGAGATGGGACTCGCCGCAGTAGATT
>JBDRQK010000101.1:0-3415 GCA_043826315.1 Chloroflexota bacterium | reverse complement strand
GTTTCAACGCCTCAATTTCATTTAAGTTTCGCATCAAGTCGGCCAGATTGTTTCCATCGGGTAGATCAACCCCATAGCGATCGACAATCTGCCCCAGCAGGGTGATTTCCTTGACTCCCTGTGCCGTTAGTGAACGAGCTTCAACCAGTATTTCCGCCATCGGTCGGGACCGTTCAATTCCGCGCCGATTGGGGATGATGCAATAACTACATGCATGCGAACATCCGTAAACAATTGGTACATATGCCGAAACAAGTTTACCGCGTTCGTGTTCAGGCAGGACGACCTCTTCATCCATCATTGCAAAACGGGCACCTGTTTCAAGATTTTCGATCCGCTGGGATTCATCCTGGATCAGGAAGGCGATCAGTGGTCCGGGATCGGATGGTGGTGAGAAAACATCAACAAATGGTAATTTCTTGCGTAATTTTTCATCACCGCGTACACCCACCATGCAACCCATCAAATTGATGATCAACCCCGGATTTTTTTCCTTGAGAGGTTTCAGGGATTGTAATCTTCCATAAGCCTTATCTTCCGCAGATTGGCGCACCACGCATGTATTTAAAACAATGATATCAGCTGTTTCTGGTTGGGAAGTGTGTTGATACCCCAGATGTTCAAGGACCGACCCCAATCGTTGCGAGTCGGCCACATTCATCTGGCATCCTTCAGTCCAAATGTGATAATTCATGTCCACTATTATAACGCATGCTGGCTTAATTATTTTCAAAAGTTAAGTATTGCTCTTTAGGAATTACCATTATAATCATCTTGTCAAAACCAGACCTGTGTACACCGGCTCTCACCCGGAAAAATCTACTTGGAGGTTCCATGCCCACTATCGTTCATGAAAAAATAACCCAGGCTGTTTCCATCCTTCAAGAAAAGAACGTTGACATGTGGTTAACCTTTGTGCGCGAAACCACCGCAGCTGGAGACCCGGTGCTCCCTCTTATTTATGGGCACGACCTCACCTGGCAAAGCGCTCTTATTCTTACAAAAGCAGGTGAGCGGATTATTATCCTGGGGCGTTTCGAAGCTGAGGCAGCCCGTCGAACAGGAGCCTACGAACAGGTGATCCCATACGATCAATCCTTCAAACCCGCTCTGCTTGAAATCCTTGAAAGGTTGCAACCTAAGCAGATCGCCATTAATTACTCGATAAATGATACCCATGCGGATGGGCTCAGTTATGGGCAGTACCAGTTATTATGTAGTTATCTTGCAGATACCCCATTTATTGATAAATTGATCTCAGCTGAATCAGTGATCGCAGCTTTGCGTGGACGAAAAACAAGCACCGAAATCGCTCGGATACACCAGGCAGTGATAACTACTGAAGAGATCTATGCGCGTACATTTGATTACCTTCAACCCGGTATGACGGAACGACAAGTGGGGCAATTCATGTGGGACCAAATGGACACACTGGGTGTGGCAGAATCCTGGGAAAGATCAGGCTGCCCGGCTGTCAACTCCGGTCCGGAATCCCAGGTGGGTCATGGTGGTCCTACCGATATTGTCTTGGAGCGCGGTCACCTTGTGCATTTCGATTTTGGGGTCAAGCAGGCGGATTATTGTTCGGATATTCAGCGGGTGGTTTACCTTCTTGCTCCCGGTGAAACACACCCGCCACATATTGTTCAGATAGGTTTTGACACCATTTCAGCGGCTGTTCAGGCTGCATTGCAAGTCATGCACCCCGGAGTGCCAGGCTGGCAGGTGGATGCCGCAGCACGCAGCCGGGTCACAGCTGCAGGCTACCCGGAATATATGTATGGCACAGGTCATCATATTGGGCGTACCACACACGATGGGGCAGGTATGCTCGCACCAAAATGGGAGCGCTATGGCGATACTCCTGATTATCCGCTCGAAGTCGGGCAGGTGTATACCATAGAGCCGGGTCTTGCAGTGCCTGGGTATGGTTATATCGGGCTGGAGGAGGATGTGCTGGTTACCGAAACGGGGGCAGAATTCATCAGCCAACCGCAACTTGAATTGATCCTGCGTTGATAATTTCCAATAGCAAATGATGAAAAAAATGCGCATAGGTATAGATATCGGTGGTACCTTTACCGATTTTGTAATTTTCCATCCAGATAGCGGCAAACTGGAAACCTTTAAGTTGCTGTCTACACCGCAAGACCCTTCTCTGGTTGTATTAAATGGATTGGAACGTATTTTTGAAATTAATGGCCGCCAGGCAGTGGTAATTCACGGTTCAACGGTCGCAACCAACGCTTTGCTTGAACGCAAGGGAGCTCGATGCGCATTGGTCACGACGCGCGGTTTTGGAGATGTGCTGCAGATCGGTCGTCAAAACCGGTCTGCACTTTACGATCTATTTGCAGATCCACCCCCGGTCCTGGTCCCATCTGAATGGCGTTTGGAAGTGGATGAACGGGTCGATCATCTGGGCAGGATCATAAAAGAATTGGATCCCAATCAGGTTGAAAGTTTGGTCCCTTTGTTAAGATCATCAGGCATATCTTCCGTGGCAGTCTGTTTCCTGTTCTCCTTTCTGCGTCCAGAACATGAACGCCTGGTAACCGAGAAACTTCGTACAGCTGGTTTTCTGGTGTCTGCTTCACATGAGATTCTGCCCGAATATCGGGAGTATGAACGCCTCAGCACAACTGTCGTTAATGCTTATGTTTCACCTGTTATGGAACAATACCTGGAGCATCTGGAAGAGAAGTTGTCTCAAACCGCACCCAATGTGTCCTTGCAAGTGATGCAGTCCAATGGTGGCATCATTCAGCCTTCCGAAGCCCGACAGTTTGGAGTTCGCTGCATCCTGTCCGGCCCGGCAGGAGGCCTGATCGCTTCACAGGTCATTGCAAATCTGGTTTTGGCAGATAAAAAACTGCAGCTGATAACCTTCGACATGGGAGGTACCTCTACAGATGTATCCCTGATCGATGGCGTTCCGGGGATCACAACCGAAGCGGTGATCTCCGGTAACCCTATTCATATCCCCATGTTGGACATTCATACCATTGGTGCAGGTGGTGGCTCGGTGGCATACCTGGATACTGGCGGCGCGCTTTGTGTAGGTCCCGAGAGTGCTGGTGCTGACCCGGGTCCGGCCTGTTATGGTAAAGGTGAATTGCCGACGGTTACCGACGCCAACCTTGTTTTGGGTCGCTTATCAGCGCAGCATTTCCTGGGTGGGCAAATGCACCTGGATGAAACCCGTGCCACCCGGGTAATGGATCGCCTGGCGGCTGAAATGGGCATCAATAGGATGCGTGCCGCCTTGGGTGTGGTACAGGTTGCCAATGCCCACATGGAACGTGCCTTGCGTCTGATCACTGTCGAACGCGGTCATGATCCACGCGGATTTAGTATGCTTTCCTTTGGAGGAGCAGGGGGCTTGCATGCTGCAGACCTGGCCCGGGGACTTGGC
>JBDRQK010000100.1:0-7462 GCA_043826315.1 Chloroflexota bacterium | reverse complement strand
CTCTGGTAATCCAATACTCTCATCCATATCTCTAAGAGCTTCACGCCTTAATTTTCCCAATAGGATTTCACGAATCGCCCGGGTAAAATCAAGAGATAATACATTTTCCCATTTTTCCCACACTTTTGACATCGCTGCGTCAAAACCCAAACCTGCTTCGACGCAAATAGTCAATAAATCCAAAGCATCAGGTAACGCCTTGCGAATTCCCTTCTGGCGGCGATCAATTTTACTTTTTATCCATAATTGAGGAAAGAAGAATCCTAAGACTGTGAATGCAATGGTAACCAAAATTTCTCGACTTACCGGCCAGGTATCTGATCCCAGGAAGATCAAAAAAATTAATCCCCCCAATATACCTGCACCAACAAATCTTAATGATAATAAAGATGCCGCTCCCAGATTCCCAGGATTTCCTGCCAATTCAATTTTCTTGCGTGTGTTTTCCAGTGCATGCTGGGGTGTAAACTTCGTTGATATATCCCCCAATTTTCTTAAAATTGGGACAATCACCCGTTCGTGGAAGGGTTGGGATAATTCGATTTCCTCCAGGGTAACCGGGGTACCACGGGCACTAAATTCAGCAAGACGAGCATTTAAAGGATCTTTTTCTGATTCGGGTCGTCGTCCACTTGCAACAACCACCAAAATTATCCCTATGACCAATATCACACCAATAACAATTATCCATGTACCCGAAGTAATCATTTCATACCTCTATATTTGCAATCCTTGTCATAATAAAATATCCAATAATTATCAGGATTCCAGCAACACTTAAAGCTATATATCCACAACCACCCCTTTCGGGATTAAAGAATTCCATAATATATTCTTTATTTATGAACCAGAGTATACTGACCAGTGCGATGGGCATGAATGCTAAGATTTTTCCAGATACCATCACTTGTGCAGTCAAGACTCTGATCTCACCCTTAATTCTGACCCGTTCACGAATAGTATAGGTTATTACATCCAGAATCTCAGCCAGATTTCCACCAACTTCCCTTTGGACATTGATTGCTGTGATAACAAAATCCAAATCCTCACTAGGAATTCTCCTTAACAGATTAGCCAATGCTTTTTCCATTGGGATACCAATTTGCATTTCTTGAACAACTCGTCGAAATTCATCACATATTGGTGGTGGTAACTCTTTGCTTATGGCTTCCATTGCCTGCATTGTTGAATATCCCGCCCTTAATCCATTCACCATTAGATTAAGCATGTCCGCCAACTGCTCATTGAAACGTATTAATCGTTTGGATTGCTGTCTTCTGACGTACATCCTTGGAAGGAATAATCCAATAATAGCTCCAATAAAAAGTGATATAAGATCTCTACCTCCGATTATCCACGCAAGGAATGCACACCCAATAATTGAAATAACAAATAATGCCAAATACTCTCCAGGTTTAATTTTCAAATCAGCTCGAGCCAGGTCACGAGCCATAGTTTCACCAAAAGATGATTTTTCAACACCTTTATTTACCCACTCTGTCAGTGCCGAGGGACCTGATTCTCTTCCTTTTTTAACCGGTTCATCATCTTCGAGGTACTTCCCCAATCTTTTCTCAACAAGTGTCCTTTCGCTGGTAGCAGATATATATACACCCACTATCAACAAAATAACTATTAATCCACCACCGATCAGAAAGATTGTATTAACCATAACTCACCTATAATCAAATTAATATTCCATATCAATTGCTTAATTTAATATCGCCTTCTCTCACCAACACCGAAAATGGATGGTGGCAAGTGCAAATTCGAAGCCTCAATTTTCTCCATGAATTTTGGTCGTAAACCTGTCGGACAGATCCTCCCTATTATCTTCCCATCATCCATACCTGTTTGATCATAAACAAAAATATCCGTTGTAGTAATTACGTCACCCTCCATACCACTAATTTCCGTGATATTAACTATTTTTCGAGTTCCATCGCGCATTCTCTCTTCATGAACGATCAAATCTATTGCTGAAGTAACTTGTTCCCGAATTGATCTTGAAGGCAAATCCATTCCAGCCATAAGAACCATGGTTTCAAGACGCGCTAAAGAATCCCGTGGAGAATTGGAATGCAAAGTAGTCATGGAGCCATCGTGACCAGTATTCATTGCCTGAAGCATATCCAATGCTGCCTCGTCCCGGATTTCTCCAACAATAATACGATCAGGACGCATGCGCAATGCATTGATCACCAATTGGCGTATGGTGATCTCACCACGACCTTCAATGTTAGCAGGGCGGGATTCAAGAGTGATCACATGTTCTTGTCGTAATTGTAATTCTGCTGCATTTTCTATCGTTAATATGCGTTGATCAGAAGGTATAAATCCCGAAAGAACATTTAAAAGGGTGGTTTTCCCTGAGCCGGTACCACCTGAGATTATGATATTCAATCTGGCTTCGACACAGACTTTCAGGAACTGGATTACTTCCGGAGTTACAGTTTCATACTGGATCAATTGCTCAACAGTGATTGGGTTTCTGGAAAATTTTCGGATTGTTATAGTAGGTCCTATCAAGGAAATTGGTGGAATAACAGCATTTACACGCGATCCATCTGGTAAACGAGCATCAACATATGGGCTTGATTCATCTATACGACGACCTAATGGGGCAACAATTCTGTCAATAATCCGCATTACATGTTCATTGCTTTCAAAAGTTACCGGGACACGATGGATCTTCCCTTTTCGCTCAATATACACATTCTTTGGACCATTTACCATGATTTCTGTTACAGATGCATCTTCCAATAGGGTTTGAATCGGCCCCAACCCTAATATTTCTGCCACAATTTGTTCGAAAAGACGCACTCGCTCAGGACGCGAAAGAACAATAGTCTCCTCATTGAGAATTTGTTCAAATAAAACTTGAATAATAAGTCTAACTTCTTCAGCCTTGGTAATATCCATTGTTGGATCAAGTTCTGCCAGCAATTTATTTTGAACACGGGTTTTTAAATCAAAATATGTGCCTGATTGTGATTTAGTGCTTGGAGTGCTAACACTCCGTGCTTGCAAAGATGCCAATCGTGAAGTATCACTTGTTTGAGATTCTTCCTTAACCGATTCTTCTGGTAACTTCCCCTGGCCTTGTTCTATTCTCTTAAGTAAAGACATGGATTAACTCCTCAATCATCTGCCTGGTGTTAATTATTACTATTTTCATGTTCCATGAATTTGAGACGAATTGCCTCAGCTAATGAGAAAATTCCTTTTGCTGCAGGTTGATTCTTGTTATCAATCACAAATGGAACACCCCGGTTTACAGATGGTATCACGACACGTTCATCCAAAGGGACAACTGCTGCGACCTGAAGCTTTAGATTCTCTCCAATCTTTTCAGGTGATATTGTTATTCGCTTATCAAATTTGTTTAAAGAAAAGACAATTTTTTCTTTTGGAACATCCAATGTAAGCATCAGATCGAGAAATAGTCTGTTATTCTTTATTGAAGGAATATCCTGAGTTGTCAACAATACGATAACATCACATACATCCAGCACAGCAAGTGTAATATCATTCACATAAGAAGAAGTGTCAACAATAATATAAGCATACATACTTTTAAGAAATTCCAGTAATTTGCTTATCTGCTCAGATTTGATTTTTTCGGCAAATTCTGGTTTGGATGGGGCTGAGAGAATATGCAATCCAGTTGTTGCATTTCTTATCATCACATTGCGAACGATCTCCTGATCCAATTCATCAACTATGGGAGTCAGATCAAGAATCGAATTCTTTCCATGCTCATTCAAGAATATTGCCACATCCCCAAACTGCAAGTTAGCATCAACCAGAGCAGATTCTGTTTCTTCATTATGTAAAGCCAAAGCAAGGTTCACAGCCACAGTTGTACACCCAACACCACCTTTTGGGCTGAATACCATGATCACTTTCCCTTGAACATGATTAATATTTGACAAAGTATGACTGGAATTGGATACTTGCGAAGCAATTACTACCTTCGCTTTTTCATCATGTGCCAGTTGACCTGCTCGACGAATAGTTGATGTCAGTTCATCTGCCATTGGAGGTTTTGGTAAAAAATCTCTCGCCCCCACCAACATGGCTCGCCGCATATAGTTCTGATCATTCTGCACAGAGAGAATTACAACCTGAACATATGGTGTTTGTCTTAGGATAATCTCAGTTGCCTTGATACCATCCATATCAGGCATATTTATATCCATTAAAACAACATCTGGGTCGGTTTCAGCAACAAGTTCAATTGCTTCTTTTCCAGACCTTGCTGCACCTACAACTTCAATATCAGTCTCAAATTGCAGTAATTTTCGAATATTCTCACGGGTTTCAGAATCATCATCAACAACTAAAACTCGAATTTTTTCGGCTTCAGCCATTCTCAAACTCCATAATAGATATAATCACCTTGCAAGAAGGATTTCAGAGGTCCCTTTTGCAGCAGTTTGTTCATTCACGAATGCCAGGAATTATCAAGCTGCTGCGATCCACCTTGCTATTGAGCTGGAGTTGTGATTATATCGTTTGGCAATAAGGGTGGTACAAGCTCATCCAGGCGTGGCTCCAGAGCATAAGGAAGCTTTGAGGGAACAGGAATTTGATATTGACTGAGTAAATATTGAAGGGTTGCAGCTTCAGTTTCAACTCGGGATTCATCCTCACTTGGACCACGCAGAGTCATTGTCATTTGAACGCCACTGTTCATGAGATATGTCAAAGTTACTGCTTCTTGTGGTGTTACGACCAAAGTAATGATATCTGGTCTCTGAATCAAGGGAGCTGCAGTGCCATCTTGCACAGTTTCTGTCGTTTGCTCTGCAGTTAGATCAACCTCAGTTTCGCCTGGTAAAAGGAATGTTCCAACATGCAGCACCAGGACATTTTGAAGGACCATTTGGGTTACAAGTCTAGCCCGTTGTTTTTCGGAAGGAACAATATATAAGGGTTCTTGAAAATTCGGATCCAATTCAACCCGGCCTTGTGGAGACATGGAAAGTCCTGATACGGATTGAGCAGTTAAATTATATGCATCAGGGTCGCTATCCAACGTTGCGTAAGAACCTGAAATTAATTCACTAAAGAAAGAACTACTATTAGAAGCTAATAAACCTGCTGTTAAATTGGGTGTTATGGATTGATAATTCAAGTCAACATCAACCAATAACATGGATGCGATCAGGTTGATGTGATCCCCATCTCGAATCCCATAACCAACTGCAGATAGTCGGGAAATAGGTATTGTGATAGCAGTTAATCCCGGAGATATTAAAGCAGACCAGGTTGAACCGGCGTCTGATAAACTCCCAGCAGAAGAGACTAAGACCGGTTGAGTAATTATCATGCCTTGATCTAGAGGGTATTTTGCATATTGACCAATAACCAAATTTATATCCGTAAATTCCCCCGCCACAAGCTGATTTTCGGGAATATTTATGGTGATGATATCACCTTCATCGATGAGTTTTCCTCGAGGAATATTCTGCCCGGCTACAACAATGCTCACTTGTGATAAGGGTTGCGTCGGGGTTGTCCCAAGACCCGCAAGACCACCTTTATTTTTGAGATACAAATACGCTGCCCCTAAGCCAATGATTAGAATCAGCGCCAAGTAAATGAAAATCCGTCCGCGACGCATAATGATCTCCTTCGTCTAATTAAATAAATAATCCGATACAAGTATTATACAGTATAACTTCTAGCTATGTATAACCCTAAAAAGTAGTGCTTATTGAGTACCTAAAAAGTGGAAACTTTCACTAAAAACATCAATTAGCTAACAAGAAAACTTTTTTGGAGTGATCTCTTTGAGAAAGCCATCCTCTGCCAACGTAGATTTTGGAATAGTGAAAAGTATGAGCGTGCTGCCATCCAGGTGGTGTGGGTCAATAAATGTCTACTGGTTATGACGCCAATAATAGATCGCCCTATTAAACTACCGACCGGTCGGTTGTTTATTTATTTGGGGATATAAGATATAATACAAAAAATTCTCAACAAAATCAGTCTTTGGAGTTATCGAATGGATTTTTCCCTATCTGAAGAACACCTCATGACCGAACGAATGGTGCAGAATTTCACTCAAAAAGAAATCTTGCCCGTTATTAAGGAATATGATCGCAGACAGGAACCGATTCCATTTGCTTTGCAGCGATTAGGTGAGTTGGGTATTTTAGGTATATGCATCCCAGTGCGTTATGGCGGGCAGGGCATGGATTTCATCTCCTTGGGATTAGCCTGCGAAGGGCTGGAGGCTGCTGACACCAGTCTGCGTGTGGTCATGTCGGTGCATGTTGGTTTATGTGCATTAACATTGCTTCAATGGGGAAGTGAAGAGCAGAAGCAAAAATTTCTGAAACCACTCGCCACTGGTCAAAAGATAGGGTGTGGAGCTTTCACCGAACCGGGTATGGGTTCGGATGTTTCCAACATGAGTACATCCGCCAAACGGGATGGAGATTTTTATATCCTGAATGGTGAAAAGATGTGGATCTCACTTGCCAGCAAGGCAGATTTTGCCATGCTCACAGTCCGCACCAATCCTGATGCACCTAGTCCCACCAATAGACTATCCACATTTATCATTGACCTGAACACACCGGGTATCACTCGCGACGATATTCACGGTAAACTAGGTGTTCGCGCTGGATCCACCGGTTGGATCAACTTCCAGGATGTTCGTATTCCAGTTGAAAATAGGATAGGAGAAGAAGGAGAAGGGTTTAAGATCACTATGAGCGCTTTTGATCATGGGCGCTATACTGTTGCATCTGGAGCAGCAGGTATTGTGCGCGCAGCCAGGGATGCCAGTGTGCGTTATGCCAGGGAACGCACCAGTTTTGGTAAATCCATATCTGAGCATCAACTCATCAAGGAAAAGATCGCCCGCATAGCACAAGATTATGAAATCTCACGCCTGTTATATCTACGGGCTGGCTGGCTTAAGAACAAGGGCATTCGCAACACGCTTGAAACATCCTATGCCAAGAAATTTGCCACAGAGGCATCGTTCCGGGCCGCGGATGATGCCATCCAGATTCATGGAGCATATGGATATAGTGACGAATATGACGTGGAACGCTATTTGCGTAATGCCCGCGGAGCGATCATCTACGAAGGTAGCTCTGAGATTCAGATCCTCATCCAAGCAGGTTATGCTCTCGGCGATCGTCACGAAAAATCATTACGCTGTGAAATGCCAGCTTATGATGCAGACTACTGGCAGAGTTAAGTACCATTTTCCGCTACAATCCCGAAGGTTTTTCTATTTGGAAAAACTGAATAAATGTAACCTTCGGTACCTAATCAAAGAACACCTGAATAGTTAATTGATCGATCGCCTTGTACACCCAATTAGGTCGGTCAATCCAAAAAACAATTGAGTAATTCAATCCATTAAGGAGGCAACCTTGAAGATCGTAGCATGTATCAAACAAGTGCCCGACTCCGCGGCCAAGGTCGTAGTTGAAAA
>JBDRQK010000099.1:0-4086 GCA_043826315.1 Chloroflexota bacterium | reverse complement strand
TAGACCGTGGTCTGGCGCCCTTCGGTGGTCTGGACGTTCTGCGGGGTGAATTCAGCCTGGTCGGCGATGCGGGTCACCCTGGCTGTAAAGGTCTCGCCGGGGAAGGAATCCACTTTCAAAGCCACATGCTGCCCAAGTTTGACCTCGCCATAGCGGTTTTCGGGGATATACACCGTCACACTGAGGGCATCGAGCCTGGCAATGGTCAGGGCAGTCAGCCCAGCCTGGAGGACTTCCCCCGGTTCTATGCTGCGGGTCAGCACGACACCATCCAGGGGAGCATAGACGCTTAATTCCTTGATCTGGGCTTCGACCAGAGCCAACTGAGCCTGAGCCTGGTATACGGCGGACTGGGCTTGTTCGAGCACAGCCTGTGCCTGGTCGATGACCTGGTTAGCCATGAGAACTTCGGGGGACCTGGCGCCGGTCTGCAAGGCACGCTGGGTGTCCAAGGCCAGGTTGTAATGTTCCTGTGCCACGCGGACCTTGGCACGCGCTTCAAGCACATCTAGAGCCTCAGCAGTGGTCAGGGCTTCATCGTAAGCCTTACGGGCATTTTCCAGTTCGATCTTCGCGTCCCCAAAAGCGTTATTGGCTGCGTTATATAATTCCTGCCCGTCTTTGGTGGCACTGGTCTGATTGAAAACAGCTTCAGCAAGCTGGTAGGCAATGGTGGCATCTGAAAGGCGTTGGCTGGCCTGTACAAAGGGTGCACTGTCTACCTTATTTTCAATATTTTCCAGATTGGTCCTGGCAGCTTCCAGGGCGGTGAGGGCGGCAACCACCTCCTGGTCGGTGGAAGTGAGGCGCTCATCAGTGGAAAAATACCAGGCTGGCAGGGCGAATTCACCTATTTTGGCCTGCGTCCAGTTGTCGATGCGATCCGGCTGCATGGCGGCCAGGGCAGCGGACAAGGCCAGATCATAGCGGGTCTGGGCTGAAGTGACTCCCAACTGGGCGGTCTTCACCGCTGCTTCGGCTGAAACTACAGCCGCAGAGGCAGCTTTCTGCTGAAGCTGGAGCAAGTCATCCTCCAGGCGGATCAACTCCTCGCCTGCATTGACCGGGTCACCTTCTTTTGCGAAAACAGCCTGGACGCGGCCGGAGAGCTGGGAGGCAATCGCAACCTGGGTGACCTCGATCACGCCGGAAACGGTCAACACCTGGGCAGTGTCTGCCCCAGTAGAACCGCAGGCACTTAACAAAATTGCAGCGGTAAGAAAGAGAGCGATCAACTTGGTTTTCATAACAACCTCCAGAATTTGCCTTTACTCCCAAGGGAGCAGATCAGAATTAATTGGATCAGGATGATTTCATACAAGCAATAAAAACATCTTCCAGCGAGGGTTCAATAATGGAAACCCTGCCGGGCTGGATGCCGGCTTTACGCAAAACAGACCTGATGGGATATTGCTGTCGCCGCAAGTCAGCAGCAACGATGTGCACCAGTGAACCGTACAATTCGATCTCATCAACCGCTATGTCACCCTTTTCCCGGGCGAGTCGCAGGACCTTGACAGCCTGGACAGCATCCGACGGAGCCATCTCGAGCACCTGGCCGTGCATCATATTCGTCTTGATCTGCGCGGGTGACCCGTAGGCGATCAACCTGCCGTGCTGGATGAATGCCAGGCGATGGCAATGCTCGGCCTCATCCATGTAATGCGTGGTGACAAAGACAGTGATCCCTTCGGCAACCAGCTTGTAGAGCAGGTCCCAAAAGGCACGCCGGGAGAGCGGATCCACGCCTGCTGTCGGTTCGTCCAGAAAGAGCAGCTTGGGACGGTGCAGAACGGCTGCCCCGAGCGCCAGCCTCTGGCGCCAACCACCGGAAAGTTCCCTGGTCCGGGTATGCTCACGACCGGTCAACCCGGCCAAAGCCAGAGTTTCCTGGATACGCCCTTTCTGTTCAGCGTTGGGTATGCCATATGCCGAGCTGTAGAACTGAAGATTCTGCAGCACGCTCAGGTCGTTATACAGGCTGAAGCGCTGCGACATATAGCCAAGATGCTGACGAATCTTACCTGTATTCCCATCAACTTTCTTTCCCAGAATTTCCACGGAGCCTGCGCTGGGTTTCATCAATCCAAGCATCATGCGGATGGTGGTGGTCTTGCCGGAACCATTCGGACCGAGAAAGCCAAATATCTCACCTTTGTACACCTCGAAGCTGACCGCATCCACGGCAGTAAAATCACCAAAAATCTTGCCAAGATCGGTGGCCTGGATAACAGTTTGTTCAGTCATTTTTCCTTCACTTTTGCTTTTCAATCCAACGCCCGGCGCACGAAGCGCAATGAGAAGACGCCGATCACTAAACCCAAACCGAGTAAAGCCAGGATGTGCGGCATGAGGACTTGCAGCCCGGCACCCTTGAGCAGGATTCCCCGCAAGATCTCCAGCCAGTGATGGGCGGGAATGAAGTTGGCGAACCACTGCAGGACTTTTGGCATGCCGTCCACAGGGGCAGCATAACCTGTGAACATGAAATCGACCATGCCGACTAGCAGGACCAACAGGAACGCCTGGTGCTGGGTGCGTGAGATGACCGAGAGCACCAAGCCCTTGCCAAGCTCGACCACCAGGTAGATAAAAGCCAGCATGAGCAGCAGTGCCAGGGAACCACGCACCGGTACGCCAAAGGCGAAGTGCACCATCGTGAGCATCAACAAGAAATCCGTGAAACCCACAATGATGACCGGGATAGCCTTGCCTATGATGATCTCCAATGAAGAAAACGGCATCACCAGCAATTGCTCCAGAGTCCCCAATTCCCGCTCGCGCGAGAAAGCCAGTGCAGCAAATAAAAGCGTGGTGAATTCCAACATCATGCCAAGTTCGGCTGGCGTGGTGTAGAGCGCTTCGGACAGGTTTTCGTTGAACCAGACTTGCAGGCTGGGTACAAAACCCGATGATTCCCCCGGACTAAAACCCAGACGCTGGATGACAAGGCGCTCATTGATACCCTGTGCCAAACCCTCGACAGCTCTTTTGGCAGCCAGAGCCGGCGTGCTTTCTGCGCCGTTCAGGATCACGAAAATGACTGGTTTTCCTGTCGTCGAGGCCATCTGATCACTGAAATCGGGGGGAATGACCACGGCGGCATTGATCTTGCCGCGCTCCATGGCAGACTCGATGGTCGCCATATCGCTGACCTGTTGAGGAAGCTGGAATGTGCCCGTGTTGTGCAATTCATTGATGAACTGGCGGCTTTCGGCACTCCTGTTTTGATCGAACACCATGACCGGAAGATTGGTGATCGGGCGGGAAGTAGCCCAGCCGACTCCCAGGAGTTCCATGGCTCCGCCAAGGATCATGAAGGCTGGCAGCCACCAGTCATGCCGCAGGTGGATAAATTCCTTTTTGACAAGAGAAAGAATTCTTCTCAGCATGGCATCATCCCAACTTCTTGCGGAAAAACAGGGCCGCCACACCGATGAAAGCCAGACCCAGAATGATGAGCATGACCGCATACGGCCAGAGAACATCCAGGCCGACGCCAGGCAGGAATAAACCGCGCGTCAGGATGGCATAATGTGTGCCCGGCAGTACCATAGACTCCATGCGAGCTGCTTCGGGCATGGAGGTCAAAGGGAAGAAGATGCCAGTCAGAAAAAAACCGGGAAAGAAGACGACCAGGAAAGAGAGCGCCAGTGCAGCTGCCTGCGTACGCATGAAGACACCCACCACCATTCCCATGCTCAACTCTGAGAACAGGAAGATGGCAGACAACCCGATGAACAGCATGAAGTTGCCATTAAAGGAGATCTTGAACCAGGCGATCGCCAATAACGGGATCAGGATGACATTCAACAACCCGAACAGGATATAGGGCAGGATCTTACCAAGCAGTAATTCGGTCCGGCGGATCGGGGTGGCCAGGAGCTGCTCGAGGGTGCCATGTTCACGCTCACGTGCCATGGCGAGTGCCACCGAAAGAGCTGGGAAACCAAGCACCATCGAGATGAGGCCGGGAATAATATCGTTGCGTGGTTTAAGATCGGGGTTGAACCAGGTCTTGATGCGCAAATCAAGAGGCTGGAGGGAATCTGCTGGAATACCGGCAGCCTGCAAACCTCCGGCGAA
>JBDRQK010000098.1:0-4339 GCA_043826315.1 Chloroflexota bacterium | reverse complement strand
TGACCATCCCGACCCCAATGATCCGCAAGAAGCAACAAATTTTCAGCAATTCGGAAATTACAAAATTGATCCAACTCGTTTACAAAATTTAAAGAACTTAATCGATATAGGCAAAAGCAATTCTTCTCCAACATCAACCCTGGTTATTGAAATGCCCGTCCATCCTTCTTTTTATACTTATGTAGGTGGAGATCAGGTCCATCGTGATTTTCAAGATGTCATATCCACTGCTGTCGCAACTGAAGGTGGAACCTTTCTTCCAGCAGAAGCTTGTCTGAATACAATCCCGTCGGAAGGTCGCTCCAATCTATGGCACTTGAATTACTTTGGTGCTCCTTTTTTCAGTAACTGCCTTGGTGATCAGTTGGCAATTCTTGCCCACCAGCTTAATACTGATTTTTTAAATGATACGAATTTAAAAAGGGGAATTCCATGACCATCGCTTCCCTAATATTTATATCCTTCTGCCTGGTCGCTTTAGGGGTGTATTGGAAACTACCAACCCAAAATAGGGTCTTGTGGTTGTTCACCATTTCGTCCATTTTCTTGTTGACCTGGTCATGGCAACTGGCAGGAATTTTCCTTGTAATAGGAACAGTTAATTATTTCCTTGGAAAATGGCTCTGGAAAGCAGAGATCAATAGGCGAACCTTATTGTGGATGGGCATCGGATTTAACATTCTTATCCTTGTACTGCTTAAATACAGCGATTTTTATTCTTCTGATTTGACCCGATTACTAGAACGGATCGGTTTCAATATTGGGGCAGGAAGTCTATATTTACTGGTCCCAATTGGTTTGTCTTTTGCCATTGTCCAGATGATATCCTATCTGGTAGATATTTATAATCGCATCTTCGTCCCAGAATTGAATTGGCTTGATTTCTTGTTATATGTTATTTACTTTCCCAAGCTAATTTCCGGTCCGATTGAGCGAGCCAGGAGGATCCTGCCTCTTATTAAAAAACCAACATCTTTGGACTATATCTCCATTGAACGCAATTTCTGGTTGATAGTTGTTGGTTTGGTCAGGAAAATAATATTTGCAGACACGCTTGCCGCACTTATTCCAACAGCAATATTCTTGCATCCCGAGGCTTTTCCAGGACAGGATTTGCTGGTTTATATAATTGCATACGCTTTCGCCATATATAACGATTTTGCTGGATACTCCAATATTGTCTCTGGTATCAGTGGGCTTTTTGGGATTGAGCTGACAAGGAATTTTAAATTACCCTATTTCTCACGAAATTTTTCAGAATTCTGGGATCGCTGGCATGCCAGTTTTTCAAACTGGTTACGCGATTATATTTTTTTCCCTGTATCAAGAGCCTTATTAAAGAGAAGTCCCAATCGAACAGGTCTTATTAACATCATCTTGCCACCCTTTGTGACCATGTTTGTGAGCGGTATGTGGCATGGAATAGGATGGAATTTTCTTGTTTGGGGTGGACTTCACGGAACATATCTGGTTGCTGAACGAGTAATAAAATTTCGAACCCCCAAGCGATTACCTGATGAATTACCAAATTGGAGGCAGGTGCTTTCTGCACTTTGGGTATTTGGACTGGTTGTTTTCGCCTGGTTACCTTTCAGGATGGATCTAAATACTGCCTGGCAATTTTTTTTGAGATTGCCTGGTTTTTTTGAGTGGATCAAGTTGTTATCATGGTTCTTGCGTCAAAAACTTATAGGCATGGTGGCCTGGGATAATTGGTACGGGTTTCATTTCCTGGATATACGGGTAATAATTACGATCCTTTTGGCCATCCTTTTTGACTGGGGTCAACATCGAACCAGTAACGAAACCTTCATCACAATCTGGCCTATCTGGTCACAGGCTTTGTTCTTAGCTTTTCTCATCATATTTATAATCTTGACTTCGTTGGCTTCCAACGGAACTCCTTTTATTTATCAGGGATTTTAATCATCAGTCATTGAGTTTTTTAACTTATGGAGGGCAGGATTCGAATAAAATCCCCTGAAGGGGACGCGAGGCTGTGGTTTCGGCGATAATCCAAAAGACGCGCCTATTTGAACGCGTCTTTCGAAATCTATGGCGGGGAGGGCGGGATTCGAACCCGCGGCTGAGTTTAACCCCAGCACTCACTTAGCAGGCGAGCCCAATCGGCCACTCTGGCACCTCCCCATATTCAATTATCCACATTCCAATCAACCCAGTATCAGCGGAGGGAGAGGGATTCGAACCCCCGGTGGCCTTGCGACCACGACTGATTTCAAGTCAGTTGCCTTAAACCTCTCGGCCATCCCTCCGGGCTGAGCGATTTTACCATAATATTAGAGGCAATGGGAACAGGTATTTTTATTGCATCATAGTACAATAAAACCATTGTCTGAATTAAATCTGAGCCTGGTATTGGATTGGTTGGATCTACCAGTTCGAATACAGGTTTACTTTGAAATAAACTTTTTTTATCACCATGGAGAAAATTATGATAACTAACCCCGTTCTTGAAACCATGCTCAATCACAAATCAGTCAGAAAATTCACCCGGGAAGAACCAAATGACGAGGTCATTGAAGTCATCGTTCGAGCTGGACAACAAGCGCCTTTTGCATCCCAGCTTTACAGTGTTTTGCTTTCTCGAAAACCAAAATTACCCTTTGGCGGAGCATTGTTGTTCACCATCTGTGTTGATTTTTATAAACTTGAGCTCTTCATGGGTCGACGTGGTTGGAAGCGCGTGTCCAATGATCTAGGCATGTTGTTCTTCGGGATCCAGGATGCTTCCCTGATGGCTCAGAACATGGTCACGGCTGGCGAGAGCCTGGGGTTGGGAAGCTGTTTCCTGGGGTCAACTCCTTATCGAGCAGAACGCATTAAAAAAGAATATCATCTTCCCGATGGAGTTTTTCCCCTCGTTCAATTGACCATGGGTTACACAGCAGAAGAATTTCCACCCCGACCACGTTATCCACTGGCCTTTACATTATTTGAAGACGAATACAAGATCACGGATGAAATGCTTACAGATGCCATGCAGATTATGGATGAAGGTTACCTGGCCCAAGGCTATTATAAAAAGCAAAAAGCCAAAATTAAATTAGAGGGTGATCGTGAAGATAACTTCACTTATGATGATTATTCCTGGACTGAGCACATTTCACGAAAATGGGGACAGTGGCTTAAGGATCCGGAAGAATTATTGGATCAATTATCCAAGTGTGGAATGGATTGGAGAGGGAAATAACCTTTCTATTTTGAAACTAATACCTGACAATTGGATAGATGTAAACATTGCGGGTTGAAAATGAGATTTTTTCTGTGGATTCAGTCTCCAATTTGAGAAAATTGCCCTGCATAGGTGCCGATGAAGAACT
The DNA here is from genome assembly GCA_043826315.1 of Chloroflexota bacterium. Lineage (GTDB taxonomy): Bacteria > Chloroflexota > Anaerolineae > Anaerolineales > Villigracilaceae > UBA12087. The sequence continues at coordinate 998 of JBDRQK010000098.1, read as the reverse complement.
ATGTAATACCCAACAATGCTTCCCTGTATTTGCTTGAGAATGAACGATATGTGAGTCCTTTCGGGTAGGCAGGTTTGCCTGGAAGAGACTTCCACACCTTGAATCAAAGATAAAGAATCTCGCCTAATTCTCATGAATTTAAATTGACATTTGCATATCTTTCAGATGGGTTGATCACATCGAATTTGAAATAACACATTTTTTATTAAGAGAAACAACCTCCAGACTCCTTTGGGTTGAATTTCCTGAAGGAGTTTTCTTGAGACAATATTAACAAAAAACTAAGATGTACTGAATAATCCTTATGCTATAATCGCAATTCGAAAGGGTATCCATGCTTAGAAAATTTGTCAGTATTTTCGGGGGAGACCCCAATAAAAAAGAGATAGAAAAACTGGGTGAAGTGGTTGAGCTGATCAACGCGTTGGAAGCTGAATATGAAGCTCTGAGCGACGCTGAACTTCAACTAAAGACCGTCCTATTTAAGGAACGTATTGCTGCAGCATTGGAAGGCCGTGAAGATGAAAAAGAAATCCTTCAAGCCCAAGCTGATATTCTGGACGAGATCTTATTGGAAGCTTTTGCCACAGTCCGGGAAGCCAGCAAACGCACCCTTGGTCAACGTCCTTACGATGTGCAGTTGATCGGTGCAACCGTTCTACACCGCGGCCAGATCGCTGAGATGCGGACTGGCGAAGGCAAGACCCTGGTAGCTACATTACCTATTTATCTTAATGCGCTCACCGGAAAAGGTGTGCACCTGATCACGGTCAACGATTACCTGGCACGCCGCGATGCACGCTGGATGGCACAGGTCTATCATTTTCTGGGTTTAAGTGTAGGTGTTTTACAGATGGCATCTGCCACAGAGAATGGTAAAAAAGCCTTTATATATGACCCCGAACGAGAATCTGTGAGAGAAGATCAAGATAAGCTGCGGCTGGTGGATCGCAAACTGGCTTACGCTGCCGATGTTGTCTACGGTACCAATAGCGAGT
>JBDRQK010000097.1:0-4800 GCA_043826315.1 Chloroflexota bacterium | reverse complement strand
TGGTGGATTATGACGAACGGATTGCCGTGCTGATCCAGTTCGTGGAAGGGCAGCCTATGGGCAAATACTATCTTCCTCACGCAGCCGGAGTTGCCTTCAGCCGTAACCTGTACCGCTGGTCTCCGCAGATCCGGGCTGAGGACGGTTTTGTGCGCCTGGTTTGGGGTCTCGGAACACGTGCAGTGGATCAGATCGGTAATGATTACCCGCGCTTGATTGCCCTCAGCCACCCGGAGTTGCACCCGGCCGATTCGAGCCTCACCATCCAGCATTACTCGCAGCAGTATGTTGATCTGATCGACTTGGAAGAAAACAAGTTCAAGACCATGCCAGTAAAAGAGATCATCAATACACGTATGCCCATTCTGCGCTACATGGTACAGGTTGAAGAGGATGGTTATCTCAGCCCGATGCGTACCAACCTGGTGAATACAGATCGCCTCGTGATAACATTTGATGGACTGCTGCGTCGCACCCCCTTTGCCGGGCGTATGCGCTCTCTTCTGGCGATCCTCGAAGAGCATTACCATTCCCCAGTCGACACCGAGTTTGCCATTGAGATCACCGAACCACACAGCGCACATCCGGACGTCAAGGTCATTCTTTTACAATGCCGCCCGCAAAGCCAGCTCTCGTCTGAGAACGAAGTGAAGCTGCCCCGGGAACTTGCAGTGGAAGATATCATATTTTCCACCCCGCGCATGGTGCCGCGCGGTCGCGTGGATGATATCCGCTATGTGTTGTTTGTGTCCCCGGAGGGTTATTTTAGCCTGAGCACTCCCGCTGCCAGGATCAAGTTGGAACGCGCTATTGGAAAATTGAACGCTTCCCTGCAGGGGCAGGTCTTCATCAGCGTGGGGCCGGGGCGTTGGGGTACCTCCACTCCCGATCTGGGAGTGCACGTCAGCTACGGGGATATCTACAACACGCGTGCCCTGGTGGAATTAGCCGGGCAGGGCATCGGTTCTGCACCTGAGCCTTCTTTTGGCACCCACTTCTTCCAGGACCTGATGGAAGCCAATATCTATCCACTGGGGGTCTATCTGGACGATGAGGACGTACTCTTTAACCGGGATTTCTTCTACAAGACACCCAATCGTCTCTCCAAATGGATCGATGCGGATGCCGCCCTTAAGAAAAGCCTGCGCCTCATCCGGGTCAGCGATTTCAAGCCCGGTCATCACATTTGCCTGGTCATGAACGACAATGTGGGTAAAGCAGTCGCCTTTTTGGAAGCGGATTAGCAGGCTGATAGCTTCTCACTTAATTAATAATTCCAGGTCCACTTTCACAGTTTTGTATCCTTTTTTCTCCGGACTCTTTTCGTTAAGAATCAAGTTTCCATGATGTTAGAAGAGAATTGTTTTCTATATCACTTTTCTTATTCGCAAGAATATTTTCAAAATATATGGTAATGGGATGCCAAATTTGCTACAATATAGAAACCTTCTCCAATCATTCTTTACTAGTTGAAGAAGAATGAAGGTGATTTGATACGGAGTTGGAAATCAAATAATATCGTTGCAAGGAGCATAAAACATGAAACAGTTCATAGTAGGGTTGATGATGATGATCCTTTTAACAAGTTGCGGCAGCAAGATGGAAGAAACACAAACGCCAGACCCTGTGGATCAACCTACCAATCTGCCAGCAACAAGCACTGTTGGTGTGCCGTTAAGTGCAACAGATACATTAAATCCACCAACGGAAACATCCCTCCCGCCATTACCAGCCGATCCTCAACGAATTGAGTTTTCTGCGGAAGATGGAGTAAACCTGGTGGGGGTCTACTACCCGGCTGCTGTCAATCCTGCTCCGATGGTTGTTTTAATGCATTGGGCTGGAGGTGATAAGAACGACTGGGTCGTGGTTGGAATGACAGATTGGCTCAATAATCGGAAAAATTTTATTGGAGGAGCTATGTTCTCCCCTCCCAGGTTTTCCTTGGGACCGTATCCATTTCAAACTATGCCGGATAATCTCTCGTTCGGTGTCTTTACCTTTGATTTTCGCGGTTATGGTGAAAGTGATGACGTGGATACGGGTCTTCCTGAAGGATGGGTTCTTGATGCCAAGGCTGCTTATGAAACAGCTGGAAATCTCCCGGGTGTCGCTCCAGGGATGGTTGTCGGGATAGGTGCCAGCATTGGTTCAGATGGGGTTACTGATGCTTGCGATGATGGTTGCCTAGGAGCATTGGCAATCTCTCCAGGGAGTTACCTAAAAATTAATTACCTTGAGGCAGTAACCAATCTCGCCCAGAAGGGGAAAAAAGCCTGGTGCGTGGCTGCACTGGATGATCCAGAATCAGCACCTACCTGTGAAAATGTTCGTTTGTTTGCAGATCAAACGACCATCTACCCGAGCGGTGGTCATGGCATGATGCTGTTTTCCCCAACCCTAAATTTAACCCCTCCCATCGGGGAGGTGATATTGGATTTTTTAGTACAGGTGTTCGGGTTAAATAATTAATCCAAATCAGGATTTTAAGATCCTGATAATAATCAACATAGATGCTGCGAAACTATGGTTTATAGAAGAAAAGAAGAATTGAACGATGAATGAATGTTGCCCATCATCAGCATAAATACATGGCTGGAAGCCCAGAAGAGGAAGAATAAAAGGGGAAGGATTGATCGACTGGAATACTTAATCCCTTCAGGTCCAAACCCGCATTATTGATGTCGACTCAGAAGACAATCCTTTTCAAATAAGATCCGCATTCCATTCGCAATGACCCTGTGGCTGCCTTCATCCAATGGCAGTGCTGCCCAGCTTTCATCGGTAATACCAAATTCAACCTCAAGTCCATCGCTGTACCAGGCTCGCAGGGATGTGAGCAGTCCATATTCTTCCACCTGCTGCTTTTCAACCGCTCCAAACTGCTGGACCCAAGCCTGGTTGTGCAAATATTGATCAGGATGGGTGGTGATCAATACCAGGTCCAGGTCGGAGGTTGCCGTGGCAGCACCCCTGGCATAAGAGCCAACCACCGCCAGAGCCAGGAGATCAGATCGTGCGGAAGCCCAGGTTGTTATATCGTGCAGGAATTGTTCGATCTTTTCTTCAGGCATTTGCTGATCCAAGCAACGTGTGCCAGAATTGCTGTTTATCCGGCAACGGTCACATATTTAAGAATTTCAGCGCTTCGTAGACCAGCATGGCAGGCCATACGATGCCTTTGAATAAACCCAAAATTCCAATCCAGATTGTCGCTGCATGTGTGAAGTAATAAGTCCAGGCACCGATCAGTCCCAATCCATAAACAGCTTCAGATGTGCTGCGATGCTGGATCGTTTTTGTTTTCGTGCGTTCTTGTTCGCTGCTATTAGGTTCGGTGGTCATTGTTTCTCCTTTTGGTCATTGTTTGTTATGGATATATACGTTCACTGCCAAATTGAGTCGCGCTAAGACCAATACGGTTTTTTATTTTTGTTCGGCCTGGGGAGATAGTGCTCAAAATGTGATTGAAAATTCGACTAGGTCTCTTCAATCCATGATGGTATCGCTCTATCCTGAACTACGCCGCGAGACACCGGGTGATGAAGGAGTTATCAGTATTATGTGAATTTTATCACAATTAGGAAAATCCGTTTTATTTTCCTTCCTCTCTATTTTCGACAGGTTCTTGTTCACCATGTGGTACATCTTTCTCTCCCCATTTCCGCATCAGCCACAGGGTTGCGGATAAAACAACCAAACCAGCAACTTGCGCCGATCGAAAACCACCCGGCAATAAAAGACTGTCTCCCCGGAAAGCTTCCAGGAATATTCGGGCACAGGCTGAGGCTGCCAGAACCAGCAGGAAATTCATCCCCCTTCCCTGGTTCCGGGTCTTATTGAACCATGCCATCAGGAAGATCAAGCTCGCAGCCAGGATTTCATAGACTTGGGTAGGGTGTCTCTGCTCGGACCACAGGTTGATCGACCAGGGCAGATCGGCAGGTGCGCCATAGGCATTGCCACTTAAGAAATGGGAAACTCCCAGGCTGATCATAAAGAATGCCAATCCTGCTGCCAGGGCATCCAGGGTTGGGCGCAACAATAGACCCTTGCGTTTTCCGTAAAACAGGGTTGCCAGCACACCAATCAACAAACCTGCCCAGGGTAAAAAAGCATCAGGATTAAGTGATAACAAACCCAACGGGTTGGAGATATACGCCTGTAGATACTGCAAGGCATGGCTTAACCTGGCACCAACCACGCCTGCGACCAATCCGATCAGGATGCCATTGCTGACCTGAGCAGGATTGAGTTTCATGCGAAGGGATTCTTTTTCGACCAGGGTGATCCCGATCCAAATTCCGATCAGGATTACCAGCCCGGAGAAATTTATTAGGAGAGGTCCGATCCTCAGGAAGGGATACATTATGGGGTCTCCTTGAACAACTCTTCCACTTTGGATTGGATCAGGGCCGCACTCATTGGTCCACCCACCACTACCGAACGGATGATACCCTCTCTATCAATGAAGAAGGTCGTCGGATAACCAGATATTTTGTATTTTTTTTGAACCGTTCCATCCCGGTCTAAGGCGATCGGAAAGGATAGACCGAATTCCTGCACAAAGGAAGCCACGGTTTTTTCGGAATCCTGGGAGGTCAAATTCAGTCCGATCAGGACCAATCCTTCCTCCTTGAAATCGTTGTAGACCTTTTCGAGTGCCGGCATTTCCTGGCGGCAGGGAGGGCACCATGTCGCCCACACATTTAAAACAACAGGTTGACCACGCAGCCCGGATAATGTGATCTGACCCCCAGTCAAAAGATCCACGCTGAAATCAGGCGCAGAAAAACCCTG
>JBDRQK010000096.1:0-12504 GCA_043826315.1 Chloroflexota bacterium | reverse complement strand
ACCACAGGCAGTATTTGATGTTTGCCCTTCACCTCCCTTAATTTGGAGTGAATTTGGTTCACAGAACCTGATCGAATTAGCACGGGCAGGTGTTCCAGCTGAAATGGTATCCATGCCTCTGGCTGGAGCAGCAGCTCCCGTAACTCTACTCGGTTCAGTGACACAGCACGCTGCAGAATGCATCAGTGGGATCACTATTCACCAGCTTGCTAAAGCAGGTTCACCAATTGTGTGGGGTGGAGCACCGGCGATCTTTGATATGCGTAAGGGTACGACCCCAATGGGTGCTATAGAAACTGCCATGATTGATGCTTCCTATGCTCAGGTGGGTAAGTATCTTGGTTTGCCAACCCATACATATCTTTGTGCCAGTGATAGCAAGATCGTCGATGCTCAGGCAGGAATGGAAAGTGGAATTACTGCCATGATCGGGGCTTTGGCAGGTATCAATATGATTTCCGGTGCAGGAATGCTCGATTTTCTGGCATGCCAGAGTGCTGAAAAATTAGTGGTGGATGCAGAAGGTATATCCATGGCAAAGCGTATGCTGGAAGGCATGCAGGTTCAAACTGAGAGTCTGGCGACCGCCTTGTTTGAAGGGATTAATTTTAAAGGTGATTTTCTGAAACAAAAGATCACACGCGAGTTATTCCCGAAAGAACAATATCTGCCTTCAGCTGTCATCGATCGGGATTCAATTCGAGGTTGGCAGGCTGGAGGCTTTAAAGATACCTTTGCACGTGCCAAAGACCGTACCAATCAGCTATTACAGGATTATCACCAACCAGCTATGGCAGAAGATCAGAAAAAAGAACTTCAATTGATGGTTGAAAAACTTGCCTCGGATGCAGGCATGGACAAACTCCCTGAACTTTAATGGAGGCTGTCTGGTAAATAAAACAAACTAGTTAATTACCAGGGGTTGTTCAGAAAAGATCATCTTGAATGAATAGCCACCTTACAGTTGAAAAAATATGAAAATTCTTGAACAATTATTCCGGGCACCATATGTCAATGCAGAGACTGGATTCGATATATCTCCAAAAGGGAAAAAGATTGCGTTTTCTTGGAATATAAGTGGAACCTGGGAGATCTACGAGCTACTCTTGGGTGGTATAGGTCAACCGAAATGTATAACCAGCGGATCTGGTGGTAAATTTTCACCGAAATATTCTCCAGGCGGGCGGCGGTTGGCTTTTGCTCTGGATCTTAATGGTAGTGAAAGTTACCATATCTTTCTGGTTGACCTGATCCGCCAAATACAAACCGATCTAACCCCTGAGATAACCTTTCCCCTTCACCCCCATTTTGACTGGTCACCAGATGGAAATGAAATAGCCTACCTTTCTATTGAACCGGATGGTTATGGTGTTTATACTCTTTCAATAAAAGAAAAGACCATTCGGCAGATCTGTGTTTTTGATCAACCATTAAGAGATATTTGCTGGTCACCTGATGGAAAAATCCTGGCAATTGAGGAGGAAACAGCAGGTTCGGATTCTTCCATCATTTTGGTTTCTTTGGATGGCGCAGAAAAGAACAGTATTATTTTGGAAGGAAAGGTAATTAATGCAAAAAATCCCTCCTGGTCACCTGATGGTTCAGAATTGGCTCTTAGTTCCGATCTAAGAGGTTTTTTTGATGTCGGTATATATAATATTTCATCAGGCAAAATTAATTGGTTGACTAGTGGAAAAGCTGAGAAAACCCATCCAACTTGGTCCCCTGATGGAAAAAAGATCGCATATATCCACTCCGATGGTAGTATAGCAAAGTTAAATCTCCTAACTCTGGGGGAGGAGACACCTGCAAGTTATTCGATGCTTGCTGGTGTATATTATTTACCTGCGTTTACACCGAAGGGAGATCAAATTGTAGTAACTTTCGAAAATCCTCGCCATCCACCAGACTTATGGATATTTTCCTTATCGGATGGAAAATTTAACCAACTTACAGATTCAATGCCTGAGACATTGAGAGAATTCAAATTCGTTATGCCGGAGGAGATTCGCTATCCCGGGTTGGATGGAGAGAACATTCCTGCGTTATTGTATCGTCCCCACAAGAATCTTAAAGATATAGAAAAGAACAGACCAGCGATTGTGAACATTCATGGAGGTCCGGATTGGTTATATCAAATGATCTGGAATCCATTCATGTCTTATTTGGCAAGCAATGGTTGGACAGTCCTTGCTCCCAATTATCGTGGCTCAACCGGTTATGGGCGTGACTGGAAGATAGCCAGTCGATATAAAATGGGACAAGTGGATACTGAGGATATTATCGCAGGAGCAGAATATCTTATCCGAGAAAAATTTTCTCATCCAGCTCGGATAATTGTCACAGGTCGCAGTCATGGAGGTTACTTGACAATGATGTGCCTCACCAAACGGTCCGACTTATGGGCGGGTGGTTCAGCAGTAGTTCCTTTTCTAAATTTATTCAGCTCGCATGAGGAAGCAAGACAGGATTTGAAGCATTGGAATATTGAGAATTTTGGAGACCCGCTTGAAAATCATGATCGCTGGGTGGAGGGTTCACCATATTTCTTCTTGGAGAGGATAAAAGCCCCTGTTCAATTAATTGCCAGTGCCAATGATATCCGTTGTCCAGCAAGTGACACGATCGCTGCTCATAAAAAATTAAAAGAGTTTTCCATTCAAAGTGAATTGATCGTTTTCCCTGACGAAGGACATGAGTTGTTGAAGATCGAAAATATTGTTGAATCTTATAAAAGCCAGAAGAGATTCTTTAATCGGGTATTGAATGAATCCTAATGGATGTTATGAAAGGAAGTGTTTGGAGGCAGGATGTTTACTCTTAATGTATTAAACAAAGATGAAGTTGAAGCGATCCATCAGGCATCCATGAAAATATTGAGCGAAGTAGGGGTGGTATTGACGCACCCGCCAGCAATAAAACTTATGTTAGAAGCTGGAGCAAAAGTGCAGGGCAACCGTGTTCTGTTTCCGGTATATTTGGTAGAGGCATGTTTGGGAAAATGCCCCCGTAGAGTCTCTGTAAGCAGTCGGGGGGGAAATGTGAAATACCTAGGTGATGGCAGTCTCAATTTTCATAATCTGGGTGGCGCTCGGGACATTTTTGATTACGCAACAGGCAAACACCGACTAGCTAATTTACAGGATGTGCGTGATGCTACTCGCTTGTTGGATGCACTTCCTAACTGCAATACAATCACGCCTTTCTTTACACCTCAGGATGTCCCCGGGGAGTTGATGTCATTGGCAATGTATCGGCATGCCATTCCAAATACAACCAAACCATTGCAAGGACCAGGCATTCAATTTGCACCTGAAGCCCGTTATGCCGTCAGGATGGCTGAAGTGCTGGGTGATCCAAAAGCTAATTTGACATTAAGCGTCTCTCCTGTTAGCCCATTAACAATCCCGGATCATGAAGCTGAAGCGATCATGGAAATCGCCCGCTTGGGGGTATCTTTTGGTGCCTTACCTTGCCCGACCATGGGGACCACTGCACCATTTTCCATCTCAGGAGCAATTACTCAGCAAAATGCAGAAGTCCTTGCTGCCATTGTATTGGTGCAATTGGTTAATCCTGGTTTGCCTGTGTTCTATTGTGGACGTCTTGCCATGATGGAACCTCGCACCGGGATATCTGTTTGGGGTGGGCTGGAGTTGGGATTAGCCTCAGCGGGAACAGTCCAGATCGGTCACCGATATGGATTACCTGTTAATGTTTATGGTTTCTCCACAAATGCTCATACCCTTGATATACAGAGTGGATTTGAACGTGGATTAAATGCCATAATCCCGGGTTTGGCAGGAGCAGATGAACTTTCTGGAATAGGAGAAATGGAGGCGGGCGTATCTGGATCCTTTGCACAAATGGTCATCGATAATGAATTTGCTGCCAATATTCAACGAGCACGCAGGGGTTTCAGCGCAAGTGAAGATGCCCTGGCTGTAGAAGTGATCGCCAAAGTCATGGATGGTTCTCATAATTACTTGGGGCAAAAGCATACCACCCGCTATTTGAAAGATGGAGAGATTTTATTAACCAAGTTGGCAGAACGCGGCACCTGGGAGAGCTGGGATGATGGCGGTCGTAAAGGTATGGCAGAATTTGCCCAGGCAGAAGCTGAAAGAATATTGAAGGAACATCATGTTCCCGAATTGGAATATGCCCAGGAAAAAGAACTTGATAATATTATGGAAGCAGCCAAAATGGAATTGGTAAAGGAATAATATCAATGAACGAAATTAACACTCTCGAAAAAGCAAAAGCAATCCATCAAAAATTGATTGCTTGGCGCCGGGATTTTCACATGCATCCAGAACTGGGATTTCAGGAAAATCGTACATCCGGAAAAGTGGCTGAAGTATTGCAAGAGCTCGGTTTGCAGGTTAGGAAAGGGGTGGGTCGTACGGGAGTAGTGGCTGACATTGGTAACGGCAACCCGATGATCGCAATTCGGGCGGATATGGATGCCTTACCCTTGCTGGAGAAGAATGAAGTCAGTTATGCATCCCAAACCCCTGGCATCATGCATGCCTGTGGACATGACGCCCATACAGCCATGTTATTGGGAGTGGCAGAATTATTGACAAAGGAGAAATTTTCAGGGACTGTTCGCCTTCTGTTTCAACCATCGGAAGAAAGTGCTGACGAAGAGGGTATCAGCGGTGCACCACGTATGATCGAGGATGGTGCCATGGATGGTGTGGATTCGGTTATTTCCCTACACGTCGGCCCAATGGTTCCTACTGGGCAGATCCAATTAAATGCCGGACCGATCTCCGGAGGTGTGGATTCATGGTTTGGTAAGATCATAGGGAGAGGGGGACATGGGGCTTCCCCACAGAAGACAATCGATCCTTTCTATATTTGCAGCCATGTGATCATAGCCTTAAATGCGATTGTGTCCCGTAAGATGGCACCATTTTCACCGGCAGTTGTAAGTATCGGATCTTTACGTGGAGGTCATACTGAAAATGTAATCCCGGAACAGGTTGAGATCACTGGTACACTGCGATATATGGCAGATGAAGTGCACAAAGTATTGCATCAGGAAATCCAACGTTCCTTTGAACTTGCCAGGACCCTTGGAGGAGATTATGAGCTCAAATTTGAGATAGGGGATCCTCCTATGATCAATGCACCTCGTGCAGTTGAATTGATCAAATCTGCTGCTGCCAATTTAATAGGAGCTGATAACATAACCCCCATGGACGATAGTCTTGGTGCGGAGGATTTTGGTCGTTTCTCTTCAATGGTACCGGGCGCAATGTTCACACTTGGTACCCAAATAGCTGGAGATGAGCGTATTGGACATAATCCTCTTTTCGATATAAATGAAGACGCATTGCCAATCGGAACAGCCATCCTGGTTGATTCTGTCTTAAGGTATCTGAGCGAATAATATCGTGGATCAACCATCGGCAGTTCGACCTTCACTGACTGTTTTATCGGAAGAACAAATTCAGCGAGTTCATGCTTTTTCGTTGAAGATTCTGGCTGAAACAGGAATCAGGGTGGATTCACCCAGGGCTTTGCAGGTTTTTGGAAAAGCACAAACTGTAAGTATTGTTGGAGACCGGGTCCGGATTTATCCGGAATTGGTGGAATGGGCAATAAAGACTGCTCCAAATAGCATCGATATTTATTCACGCCAGGGGAATAAATCCTTTTGCCTTGGGAAGGATACTACGAGATTTGGGGTTGGGGTCACCAACCTTTTTTACCAGGAACCGCATTCTGATAATATCATTCCCTTTACAAGGAAACATATGGGGATTGGAGTGCGTTTAGGAGAGGCTCTGGAAGCATTTGATCTCGTTTCGACTGTTGGTATATTAAGAGATGTAAATGAAGCTGAGGTTGATTTGATTGGTACTTTAGAGATGGCAGCCAACACCACTAAACCTTTGGTTTTGCTGATCTCAGATCTTGTTCAGTTTATTCCTGTCCTGGACCTTCTGGAGCACCTCCTGGGTGACCTTTCTGAAAAACCTTGTGCTGTTCCATACTTTAATCCAGTGACTCCATTGGTTATTAATCTGGACACCGGTGAAAAAATGTTGGCAGCCATTGAAAGAGGCTTCCCCGTTATTTATTCAAATTATGGAATGGCTGGAACAACAACACCTATTAATCCCGCTGGTATTCTGGCTTTACTGAATGCAGAACTGCTTTCCGGATTGGTACTTGGTCAATTAGCCAGCCCGGGTGCGATGATTATCTTGGGAAGTTTGCCTGCTTTTTTTGATATGAAGGTAATGATCGATTTTTATGACGCCACTACGATATTGCTTAATGCGGCTTGTAGCGAGATGATGGCTTATTACAACATCCCGCATGCAGGCACATCCGGGTCAGGACTTGGTTGGGGAATGGATCTCCCCGCATCTGGTATCATGTGGTTAAATCATATCAGTGCATGTCTTGGAAAAACCGGACTTTCACCGTTTGTAGGTGGAAGTCTCGGCTCAAAAGCTTTTTCACCAAAAAGTGTAGTCTACTCAAATGATGTAATTTTACAAGCAAGACATTTTTCGAATGGATTTACTCTGGATAACCTATCTATCAGTTTAGATGAGATTATGGAAACCGGTCCAGGCGGAAATTTCCTTAAAGCCAAATCTACTCGACAAAATATTAAAAATGCATATTTTGAGAGTAAAATATTTCCACAATTAAGTTTGGAAAAATGGCACGATAGTGGGCAACCCAAAGCAGAAAAATATTTGGTGGAAAGAACCAGGCACCTGATTGAAGATTCGGCTTATCCTGATGATCATGATGATCTTATTAAACATGGAGAAGAATTCATTCGAACGATAAAATAGTTACTGTTAGTAGAATCATTTTATGAAAAAATGTGTCATAATATGGAATAACCTTATTAACATTAAGAAAGGAGGTAATAGTAAGAAAAGTCTATTTGGTCTGTTCAACAAGTGTCATAAATATACCAAACAAGAAAAAGAGGAGAATATCATGTCAGATAAAAATAATATGATTAAATTGCTGGGAATATTTATCATTGCCAGCTTTGTGCTGACAGCCTGTGGCAGTGGGGGAACCGTACCGACAGAAGCCCCAACCGCAGCACCAACTTCAGTTGTCCCGGCAGCAGAAAAGATCGTCACAATTGCATGGACTCAAGAACCAAATTCGCTTAACCGTTCCTATTCAAGTATGTGGTATATGTCTGTATTGACAAATATCTACGAATGTTGGCCCTGGAACTATGATGCCAATAATGAACCCTACCCGAATTTGCTTACGGAGATGCCGACTGTCTCGGAAGATGGTCTGGTTGTGACTATGAAATTAAGGGATGACATTACTTGGTCTGATAGCACACCGATCACTTCAGATGATTTCGTTTTTACGCATGAAATGATCAACAGTACTGCCAATTCAGTTGATTCTGCATATCCTTATGATCAGTTTACCATATCTGCCCCGGATGCGCAGACAGTGATAATGACTTTTAGCGAAGTGTTCACATCATGGCAGTCATCACTCTGGCAAGGGTCGCTTATGCCCAAGCATATTCTGCAACCAGTTTTTGATTCTGAAGGTACCATCGATGCAGCTGAATGGAATATGGCACCGACAGTTGGGTGCGGTCCATTCAATTTTTCAGCTTGGGAATCGGGTAGCTATTTGCGCTTTGATAAAAACCCGAATTATTGGGGACCAGCGCCAAAACTGGATGCGATCGTCTTCCAATTTGTTCCTGATGACGCTGCTCAGACCGCGGCAATATTGGCTGGGGATGTCGATGCTGGTTATTGGCCCCCGTTTGAAGATATTCCAGCCTTTCAGGATGCAGGCATGAATATTGTTAAAGTTCTGGCTGGTTATAACGAGGGCTGGTTCTTCAATTTACGAGACATGGCATCCCCCGGGATCAAAGACCTGGTCGTTCGCAAGGCTATTGCCATGGGATTGAATCGGGAAGCTAACACCGACTTGCGTCTGGGGTTGGTGAAGGTTAACAAGACTCTCTGGGATGATCTACCTGTTTATGTGGATCCTTCCATCACTGCCTGGCCCTATGACCCGGAAGCTGCCAAAGTCCTTCTCGAAGACCATGGTTATGTCGATTCCGATGCAGACGGAATTCGAGAAGACCTTGAAGGAAATCCTTTAACCATCACCTATGGGACCACGGATAAAACAGAACGTCAGAATTACCAGGCATTGGCCCAGCAACAAATGCTCGCCATCGGTATTGATCTGCAGACTTTCAGCTATGATGCTGATATTTTGTTTGCTAGCTATTCCGATAATGGTCCTGCTGCCATCGGAGATCTGGACATAATGGAGTGGTCGGATGCACCTTACTTTCCTGATCCGGACACTTCCTACTGGTTGTGCAGTGATACCCCATCAGACGAGAATCCATATGGTTACAATTATTTTGTTTGCGATGAGACCTTGGATGCTCTCTTCCAGGAACAGATCGTTACTTCTGACCCGGCAGCCCGGGAACAAATTTTCTGGAAGATTACCAAATACATGCATGACAATTTATATTACTTGGGAATCTGGGAAGATCCCGACCTCTGGATCTTTAACCCAAGGGTGACGGGTTACAATATTTCGGGAGTGACTCCCTTCCATAATGTATCGGATTGGGACATAACTCAGTAAGACAGACTTGTTTCGTAACAAACCTGGCCGGGTGTTAACCACCATACCCGGCCAGGATAATTAAATCAGGAGTCCGGCGATGGTCAGGTATATCATCAGGCGTTTATTACAATCCATTCCCTTGCTTTTATTAATCAGCATTATGATCTTTGTGCTTTTGCAAAGTAGTGGAGATCCGCTGGCTTCCATGGGGGGAAGACGCTTGACTCGTCCCGAAGACAGGGCTCGACTTGCTAAGATCATGGGGTTGGATCAACCCATATACATGCAGTACATTTATTGGTTGGTTGGCAATGATTGGGTCCAGATTGATGTTGATAATGATGGAACTATGGATACCTATGGAACCAGAAAAGGTGTCATCAGAGGTGATTTCGGATTTTCGCTTTTATCACGTGGAAAATTAGCCTTGGATCTGATTTTGGAAAGATTGCCGAATACAATGGTATTGATGATCCCGGCTGAAATTATTATTTTATTTTTTTCTTTGGTGGTTGGCATCTATTCAGCTTTGCGCCAATATTCGTTAACTGACCAGGTGATCACAACAGCCTCATTCATTGGGTACTCCATGCCTATTTTCTTTGTAGCCCTGGCTTCGATGTACATATTCGCGGTTAATTTTAGAAAATGGGGACTTCCATATTTGCCCACTGTCGGTATGTTTGATCCAAAGGTTGGTAAGACTTTCAGCCAGGTGGCAATCCATATGATTCTGCCAATTTTCAGTATGTCACTCGTCAGCATTTCAGGTTACAGCCGGTTCGTTCGATCGCAAATGCTGGAGGTTATTAGTCAGGATTATATCCGCACTGCTTATGCTAAAGGTCTTTCTGAAAGAATGGTATTGATCGGCCATGCATTAAAAAATGCAGCCATCCCTTTTGTTACCCTGGTGGGAATTGATATTCCTTTCTTATTGGGAGGGGCGGTAATTACTGAAACAATATTTGGTTGGCCTGGCATGGGAAGACTGTTCATTGATCATCTTACTCGATATGACACACCAGTTGTCATGGGAATTTTAATGTTGATATCTCTGGCAGTCGTATTCTTCCAATTATTGACGGATATTGTTTATGGCTGGCTTGACCCTCGAATTCGGTATAACTAGAACAGGTAGGTAGCTCATGGAATCCAATCTAATGCCGACAGGTATACCTGTTATTACCGAAATTGAAAAACCACCATTGTCCTTAAGCCAACTTGTATTCTTACGCTTCAAACGTCATAAAATGGCTGTCGCTGGTATATTCATCCTGATACTTATGATATTCTATTCAATTGGGGGCACATTTTTCAAAACTGAAGCTTATTCGTTGGTAACAGATACATCTATTCGTCTGAATGCTCCTTCAACAGAACATCCATTTGGAACCGACGCGGTTGGACGCGACATCTTGGCTCGCACAATTTATGGAGGGCAGATCTCCCTCCTGATCGGGTTGGTTGCCATGACTCTTGAAGTCATCGTTGGTGTTCTAATTGGTGCGATAGCGGGATATTACGGAGGGATTTTGGATAGTCTTCTGATGAGGTTTACCGAAGCCATGCTTAATATTCCTCAAATCCCATTATTGCTCGTTCTTGGAAAAATGTTGTCAGATAAGATTGCTCCACTATCAATTTTTGGACGTCAATTCAGTGGTAGTGTTGTTGTTATCATCGCTGTGATTGGATTGACCAGTTGGATGGGATTGGCGCGTATTGTCCGGGCAAACTTCCTTTCTTTGCGGGAACAGGAATTTGTCACAGCAGCCAGATGTACAGGAACAAAAAATTTTTCCATTATTTTTGAACACATTTTACCGAATACCATGGCACCTATAATAGTAAGTGCAACTTTGGCTGTAGCCAATGCAATAATAAGTGAAGCTTATGTGAGCTTTCTGGGAGTGGGTGTGATGCCTCCAACAGCCACATGGGGAAACATGTTAAATGGTGCTTATACGTATATTGAATCAGCACCCTGGCTGTGGATATTTCCTGGTGGTTTTATTGTCCTGACGGTGCTTTCGATCAATTTTATCGGCGATGGCTTGCGCGATGCTCTTGACCCACGCGCTTTAACCCAGTCAGATTAGGAGCGAAACGTGGAAGCATTGCTTGAAGTAATAAACTTGAAAGTTCAATTTCACACTCTTGAAGGGGTTGTCCAGGCAGTTAATGGTGTATCGTTTGTTGTTGAAAAAGGAAAAACACTTGGCATAGTTGGTGAGAGTGGGTGTGGGAAAAGCGTCACGGTGCTATCTGTTATGCGTCTTATTCCTGAACCTCCAGGCAAAATTTCCAGCGGAGAAGTCTTGTTTGATGGAAAGGATCTTCTTAAGATGGAAAAGGATGCCATTCAAGATATCCGCGGTCAAAAGATCGCCATGATCTTTCAGGATCCAATGACCTCACTTAATCCGGTTCTGACCATTGGAAAACAAATCAGTGAAGCTATTATTATTCACAAGAATGTCAGCAAAGACGAAGCATATAAGCAGGCTGTAAATTTACTGGAACTGGTTGGAATTCCCCAGGCTGAAGCAAGGTACAACGATTATCCGCATCAATTCTCCGGGGGGATGCGCCAGCGTGTCATGATCGCCATGGGACTTTCCTGTAATCCAAGTTTGTTGATCGCCGACGAACCGACTACTGCTTTGGATGTAACCATCCAGGCTCAGATCGTAGAACTGACCAAAAATCTTCAAAACAAGTTTGGCATGTCTGTGATCTGGATCACGCATGATTTAGGTGTGGTGGCGGAGATCGCAGACAGGGTGATTGTGATGTACGCTGGTTATATTGTGGAAGAAGCCGATGTTTTTAAGATCTTTGAGAACCCTGTCCATCCATATACTCTTTCCTTGTTAAAATCATTACCGCGCGTGGATAGCAGACGATATGAACGCCTTGCGATAATCCCGGGTTCCCCTCCCGACTGTATCAACATGTCAACTGGTTGTCCATTTATGCCTCGCTGTGGGTATGCAATAGAGAGATGTGGAGTGGAAAATCCCCAACTCCTAAATGTTGGAGATGATCATAAAGCAGCCTGTTGGGTTGAAGTTAAGAATGGGAGGGCTGAATGACCGAGAAACAAATTTTGGTTTCCGTACGAGGTCTGAAGAAATACTTTCCTATTACACGCGGTATTTTGATCCAAAGAGAAATTGGATCAGTTAAAGCTGTTGACGATATATCTTTTGACATCTACAAAGGCGAAACATTAGGGTTGGTGGGTGAGAGCGGATGTGGAAAGACAACCACTGGGCGCACGATGTTGCAACTTTATCGTCCTACGGGTGGTGAGGTCTGGTTTGATGGGGTTGACCTTACCAGGATAAAAGGGCAGACTTTGCGTAAGATGCGTCAAAAGATTCAAATGATCTTTCAAGATCCATATGCATCTTTGAACCCACGCTGGACGATTGCACGTATTGTAGGCGAAAGCTTGCGAGTTCATAAGATTACTTCTGGAAATTTATCCCAGGATGACAGGATCAAACAATTGCTGGAATTGGTGCAGTTGAATCCTTCGCAGCTTAACCGTTACCCGCATGAATTCTCCGGGGGGCAACGCCAGAGAATTGGTGTGGCCAGGGCACTTGCCTCCAACCCGGATTTTATAGTGTGTGATGAACCCATCTCTGCATTGGACGTTTCAATTCAAGCGCAGGTGGTAAATTTGCTGGAAGACTTGCAAGGGCAATTTGGTCTGACATACTTGTTCATTGCACATGACTTGAGTATGGTCAGGCATATCTGTGATCGTGTGGCTGTAATGTATTTGGGGATTATCGTTGAGATCGGTCCACGCGATGAGTTATATGATTTCCCTCTGCATCCTTACACGAAGGCATTATTGTC
>JBDRQK010000095.1:0-2449 GCA_043826315.1 Chloroflexota bacterium | reverse complement strand
ACGCGGAACACGATCGATTCAATTAACCGCAAAAGAATATGATTTGCTTGAATTATTCCTAAGACATCCTCGCCAGGTTTTAACAAGAGATGTAATTTTTGATCGTGTCTGGGGTTATGATTTTGGCGGTGAAAGTAATGTGCTCGAGGTTTATATTCGCTATTTACGCCAAAAATTAGAAACACCCGATGAGGAGCGATTACTGCACACAGTACGCGGTGTCGGCTATGTGCTAAGAGAAAATCCATAAATGTCGCTGCGGGTCAGATTTACATTAATATATTCATCGCTTACAGGGGGTATCCTGTTGATATTCGGTACAGCAGTGTATATTCTGGTAGGTTTCCTGCTTGTAAATCAAATTGACGAAACCCTCACCCAGACCACACGTGATATTGTCTCCAATACACGGATTGATTCAGTCGGCGAACTTAATGTCATCACCCTGCCCCAATTTAACTTTACTTCCAACCTGTTCGTCCAGGTATGGGACGCAAATGGTAATCTGCATTCATCATCCCAAAATATTGGGAGCTACAATCTGCCTTTGGATTCTGATGGTCTTCAATCCAAGTTGCCGGTTTTTCGGGATGTTACTATTCAACAAGCTCATTTACGGACGATAAGCGTCCCTCTTCTGGTTGGAGATCGACCGATTGGTACTTTACAGGTTGCCACCAGTATTGATTTGATCAATTCTCTTCGAATAATCCTTTTCTATATCCTTCTAGGTACTACTATAATCTCCATGTTTCTAGCCGGGGTCTCAAGCTGGTTCGTGATCGGACAAGCCCTGGCTCCGCTCAATCTTGTCACAGATACAGCATTGCAAATCTCCCACGCAAATGATCTATCACGGCGCATTCCCTATCACGGATCTGAAAAAGATGAAATCGGGGTTCTGATCCATTCCTTTAATCAAACCCTGGAAAGATTGGAGAAACTATTTGCTTCTCAACAACGCTTCCTGGCAGATGTGAGTCATGAATTAAGAACACCGTTGACTGTGATCAAAGCAAATGCTGACTTGATGCGTATGATGAACCAAATTGATTTCGAATCTCTTGATAGTATTAAAGAAGAAACCGATCGACTTACCCGCATGGTAGGAGATCTCCTTCTCCTGGCTCAAGCAGAGACTGGTAAACTTCCACTGAACTTTAAGCCAGTAGAGTTGGACACACTTCTTTTTGATGTGATCAAAGACCTCCATTTACTTGCCGGAGATCGTATGCTATTGAAAGTAATTGAAATAGATCAGGTTCTGGTCAATGGGGATAGTGACCGGCTGAAGCAAGTTCTGGTGAACCTGATATCCAACGCGATCAAATATACACCGGGTGAAGGTACAGTTACGTTTGAGCTTTGCAAGTTAAAGGATCAATCCAGATTATTGATCCGTGATACTGGACCCGGGATACCGGCTGAAGATCTGCCGCATATTTTTGATAGATTCTATCGAGCAGAGAAATCTCGAACACGATCCAAAACATCCGGTTTTGGTCTTGGATTATCAATTGCGTACTGGATCATTAATGTCCATGGAGGCTCAATAGAAGTTGAATCTCAAGAAGGTCAAGGCACAACCTTTATTATCTGGTTACCATTATTGAATTCAGAAATCCCATTAAATTCCAATTAAGGATTTAGACCCAGCCTGGTGGCAGCTTGCATGCATAAACTTTCTCCTCCATAGGAAAGCCACTCCTGCAAACGAATATTGTTTGCAATCCCCAGGCTTGCTTCCTCATAAATACCACTCCCCCAATACGCATATCTTTGTGTTTCTTCTGCCCAACTATTCTCAGATTTGTGGATCACGCTGATACCTCCATTGTAACCAGCAAGTGCGAGGCGTGTATTTCCATTTGAGGCTTCGAACGATAGACTCAAATAGGCCAGACCTCTCAAGGCATTTGTATCTGGTTCATATGGGTCATCTGAAGAACTAAAGTGAAATGGCATGACTTGGAATAATCCCATTGCTCCTGCTGAAGAGATTGCATGTGGATCTCCACAAGATTCGATTTGCATTACGGTTGCAATTAGATTTGGATCCAACCCTGTGTTTCCACTCCACTCCAGGATATCTTGCTTCCAATATAGAACCTCCGGAGTGAATACTCCTGCCAGTTTTTCGTGACTGTCATTTGAATTAATATTTATTGTCGAATCGAAAAATGGATCAGAAAAAGATGCTTCTTCAGGATTGGAGGCTGCAGTAGCCGATTGTGTAACAAAAACACCGCTTGTCAATAATCCGATCAACAATCCAATGAGTATTACAACCAAAGGAGGCATCCAGAGACCTGGCAAATAACCGCCTCCCATGGAGGCGGTTTCATAATCCTCTTGAAATTCATAATTTTCATTCATCTGGGGACCTTGTGATGGTTAATTTCTTGTTTCAAGAAAAGAGCCTTCCCGACCAGAGCTGGAGCTCATCGCC
>JBDRQK010000094.1:0-4582 GCA_043826315.1 Chloroflexota bacterium | reverse complement strand
CGCGAAAGCCTGGAAGAATTTATCCAGAAGGCCCGCAAAAATCATTTGTTTGCTGGGCTGGAGGTGGCTATCAAAGAGGAAACCTTCAAACCCAATCAAGTGCAGATCGATCGCAACCTGGTAGAAGTGGTCACTCGGCGCATTATTGTATTGGATACCGGTATGCCGAAAGCAAATCAGCGCAAGAAAGCCGGCAAGGTACCAACAATCAAAAAACTGGAAAAGGAATCAGACGCTGAGGAAACGGAGATTAACACCTGGGAACCGGAAGGCATTCCGGATGAATGAAAACTAGATTGCTGAATCAATAATAAAAGCACATTGGCTTGAAACAATCCTCAACGGTTTCGGGCAACACAGGAGGATCATAGGATGGCAATGGACACGCTTGCGTAGGCAAGCTGTGTTCCAATCCTGCCATCATTTCACTTTCTATTAATGAGAGTGAGTGATCCTCTTTTTTTGTTTAACTGGCGCAGCCAGCTTGCACTTTAATAAATAACTGCTTTGTTGCGGTTCATACAAACTGGAGAATCAAGAACACAAAGACAGGCGTGGAAAGATCGGGATTGCCTGATTCTTCCACGCCTATACAACATACGGCAGCAAACCTCAACCGGAAAGTCGTTTTCTGTTGAAGTTTGCTGCTCTATGGATTTGCATAGAGCATAAATTACGTTGGATCGTTTTTGTCATCAGACAAAGACAACTGTACTCAATCAAACGTTGGATAGACTCACAAGGAGGTTCATATGCAAGAACCAAAAGAAACACCCGATCAGCCGAACGACGATCCTGAAGCATTGGATGTATTGCAGAAATTGCAGCAACCATTGGATCTGTCGCGGGTCAGACGGCGTCCCTCGCCGGGATCGGGCACGGTGCCGTATTTGGCAGGTCACGACATCATCACCCGCGCCAATGCGATCTTCGATTTTGCCTGGTCGTTTGAGCTGCTCAGCCAGCCGGTCATTGAACGCTGGCAGAAGCAGGTCATGATCT
This sequence comes from Chloroflexota bacterium, assembly GCA_043826315.1. GTDB lineage: Bacteria > Chloroflexota > Anaerolineae > Anaerolineales > Villigracilaceae > UBA12087. The sequence goes on along the minus strand of JBDRQK010000094.1, from coordinate 3,580 downwards.
GGAACCCACAGGAGAAGCGCCAGGTGCCCGCCCTCGATGAAGCTGGAAGGCCCATCATGGAACGGGTCGGGTTGGTCTATGTTACCGGCAAGGTCAGCGTGGAACTGAATGGCAAGTTGTATACCCATGCCGATGTCGGCCGCTGTCCTTTCAATGGAGATACCACTGAAGCATTGGATACCGCTCTGGCCGGATGTGCCACGGATTGCCTGAAACGCTGCTTCCGCCAACTGGGCGAGCAGTTTGGAAATTCGCTGCACAGCAAAGAAACCATACGACCGGTACGATCCCAATCCAGACCATCGACAAACACCACTGAAAAGCCAGCTATGATGCGCCAGTATTTGGATGGCGCACGGGTAAACGGCAATGTCTCGGAACAACAGGCCTATGATCGTTTTCAACAAAGCACAGGAGAAACACCTGCTTCAAAAGAGGCACTACGCAGTTGGCTGCAAAGCCAACGTGCACAACCACAACCGGCCAATCTGGCCGGGTAAACAAGGATTTCACAAGGAGATAACACATGTATCACACAATCATTCTGATCGGCAATCTGGGCAGAGAACCGGAAGCACGCTTCACACCCACCGGACAATCCGTAACGACTTTATCTGTTGCCACCAACCGGAAGTACCGGGACGGTTCAGGAAAATCCGTCATGGAAACCACCTGGTTCTGGGTGACGGTCTGGGGCAAACAAGCTGAAGCATGCCGAAACAATTTGCATATGGGTAACAAAGTGCTGGTGGAGGGTCGGTTGAATCCAGATCCGCAAACCGGCGGTCCGCGCATCTGGCAAATGGATGAACGCATTCATGCCCAATACGAGGTCACTGCAAGCGTCGTGCGATTCTTATCCGGACGCGATGAAGTCATTGAAAGAACAGAAAATCGAAATAATGAAGAGGATGACAAGCCGGTCATCAAGCTGGATGATATTCCATTTTAGATTTTTGGCTGGAAATTGGAGATTCACATCGGAGGACAAGCAAATGGTGCTGTCCTTTTTTTGTTTAAAACACAGGAGGATCAAATGATCAAAGCAGAACTTACCGTAGGAACCTGTTACGGAGAGGTGCTGATCTCGGTTGAAGTAACCGGAGTGGGTCCGAGACCCGGAACCGTCTGGGTCCATGCCCTGGATGGGCTGAAACCATTTTGTCAATTCAGTCACGGCGGTCCGACTCAGGACAGCAGCAGTCTGGTCTGGATTCAACAACTACGCGATATCTGTATCGCCTCCGAATTGGCGGGCATGGAAAGTGAACCTTTCCTGCTGCCATTGGACACCCAGGGTGTGGAGGTGGCTGGATGAACGCAAAACAATTGCTGCAGTCCATTGAAGCTGCCTGCGAAACCCTGGCCAAAGAAACCGATCAGGTGCGTATTTCGGACACCCTGCAAAATTACCTGGAGATGATTAGTAAATTTCACAAGTACAGCTGGCATAACATGCTGCTGATTTCCATACAATGTCCGCAAGCCACCCGAGTGGCCGGATATCAGTCTTGGAAAGCAAAATTTCAACGGCAGGTCAAGCAGGGTGAAAAAGGGATCGCCATTTTGGCGCCCTGTTTTACCCGCAAAAAAGACAGGCCAGAGGAAAAGGTGAAAGAGCAGAAGGATCATGAAGGCGAAAAGCCAGAGGATACGCCTAAGCAAAAGCAACAAAAACAGCTTTATGGTTTCCGCGTTGCCTATGTTTTTGATGTCTCGCAAACGGACGGAGATCCCTTACCGGATTGTCCTGTCTGGCAGTCAACCGAAGTGAATGAATCCTTGCAAGCAGCCCTTCTCGGTTTCGCAGAAGAGAAACAGATTGAAGTGACCATCGTAGACGATTTAGGCGGTGCGGAAGGCGTCAGCATGGGTGGCAGGATCAAATTGCTGCAGCTTACCGGTACCGGCACCTTCGTGCATGAACTTGCTCATGAGCTGCTCGGACATACACAACGGGGTGCTTGCAAGCTCTCTGCCCAACAATGCGAGATCGAGGCCGATGCCACCGCCTACGTGGTGTGCCATCACTTTGGTCTGCATGCTGCCAATACACCCAATTACCTGGCCTTATGGCAGGCATCCGGAAAAGACATCCTGGACAGCTTGCAACGGATTCAGGAGATTGCAGCGGAGATCATTCAAGCCGTTGAAGCACAGGTTGCTCCCCCTGAAAGGAGGCATGATGTTGAGTATCAAACCAGCCTCTGAGGTGATCATCCAAATTGAGCAATGCAGTTACAAGGTAAGCAGCACCGAACAAGCAGACGGAATCCATATGGTGGATAAGCGTAAAACTTGCTCATGCTGTAACCCGGATTGTTGGGCAATTTTGGCCGTGGCTGAATATCTTTATCATGGCGGTCAACGCGCACTGCTGACATCAACCATCTGCCCCATTTGTGGCGCTGAAACGATTCCGGACAAGACCTGGGATGGAAAATATACCTATGAACCTGGATGGCGTTGCAGGGAAGGAGGATTGGGTCATTTTCTGCAAATGAAAATGGCCCGCATCCGGCGGAACTGGCAGCAAAATCCATGGCTTATTCCGCCAGCGGATGGATATGCAGGCGTTCGCAGAGAAGAATTGTTCACCTGGCAGGATTGTCTGGAAGCAGAACGTCTGCTTCAGGAACAAGCGATACCCATGCAATAAAAAGTAACCCCACAGGAGGGGACAGGTGCCCTTCCAGGGGATGCCTGTCCCCTTATTCAGAAGGAGGACCAGATGAAAAACATACAATTGTGTTTGATCAAGGATGTTGAAATGGGTCAGTATGCATACCCCAAAGTAAACCAGTTACCCATTCGAGAACAACCCGGGTATCGCGTAGCCCATAATCCGGAAGCATGCAGCCTGGCTGAATTGTTGGCCGTCATTATCGGTGGTTCTACGCAAATTGAAATTGCGGAAGAATTATTGAAAGAATTTGGCTCGATTCAGCAGATCATGCGGGCGCACGTGGAGGAAATCAAGCGCGTGCCAGGCATCAGTCGAACTACGGCGGTACGCTTGAAAGCCGCCCTGACCCTTGGACGAAAAATCCTGCAACCCGAAGAGATCAAGCCCATCATCCAATCGCCAGCGGATGCAGCACAAATACTATTGCCGATTGTGGCACATCGAGAGCAGGAATTCTTATTCGTGTTGCCATTAAGTACAAGAAATCATGTATTGGATGTGGTTGAGGTATATCATGGCACGTTAAACGCCTCGATGGTTCGTATTGCTGAAGTATTCAAACCAGCCATGCAGCTTAATGCTGCTGCGATCATCTTTGCTCACAATCACCCTTCTGGAGATCCCGAGCCTTCTGGAGAAGACATTGAACTGACCAGAGCTGTGATTCAAGGAGGTAAGTTATTGGACTTTGATGTATTGGATCATTTGATTCTTGGACATTCGCGCTGGATATCCTTGAAAGAAAGACGGCTTGGGTTTGGAGGGTAAGATGGAGAAGATGCCTACTTTGCAGGATTTTGAGTATATGGAGTATGGATTTGAAGTCTCCAAGATTCTCGTCCAGGCTGGGTATCTGATGGACGATTCTGCCTTCCAGATTACATGGGGACAGAT
>JBDRQK010000093.1:0-2354 GCA_043826315.1 Chloroflexota bacterium | reverse complement strand
GATATGTATACGCTTGGCTACGGAAGCACATACCCGATCGCACTGGAAGGCGCATTAAAACTGAAAGAGATCACCTATGCCCATTGTGAGGGTATGCTTTCCACCGAATTTAAACATGGTCCCCTTTCCGCTGTCAGCGATGGGTATCCAGTCTTTTTTATCAGTGGGTCACAGGATGTTCCGCTGATTGTCAGCGGCATCAACGAAGTTACCTGCCGTGGAGCGCGAGCCATTGCAATTGGCGAAGAAGACCCGCGCTTGCGTGCCAATGCCAACGATCTGATCCTCATTCCAAGATCCACGCCACATATTGCCCCCTTGCTGTCGGTCATTCCACTGCAATTGCTCTCCTACCACATGAGTATTTTGCGCGGCTTTGACCCGGATTTTCCGCGCAACCTCAGCAAGACCTTGACGGTGGATTAATATTTTCCTCCCAAAAATCCATCGTGACAGGAACATACCGGGTTTCCATTGGATTGATATTAATCGTTGCATTGATCTCACGCAGTGAGAATTGGATTTTTATCCTGCAATGAAAATTTTAAAAATCATTTAAAAACTCTATGTTCTCCCGGAGGTTATCTGTATGTCCTTCCCCCTCATCCTGGTATATGCAATTGGCTTGGGCAGCATCGGCTATTTGAGCGGGTCCATACCCTTTGCCATATGGGTCACTAAATTTTTCAAGGGTATGGATGTGCGCCTGGCAGGCTCCGGACATGCATCAACCACGAACACCTTCCGCCAGGCCGGGTTTGGACCCGGTGTGATCGTATTTATTTTCGATACTGCCAAAGGTTTTCTACCAACCTGGCTGGCATTGCATTTTGCACCTGCAGCCTGGATCATCCCTCTCACGGCTGGCCTGGCTGTAGCTGGTCATTGCTGGCCGGTCTTTGCAGGTTTTCGTGGCGGCATGGGTCTGGCAACGACAGGTGGCGCTCTTCTGGCGGTCCAACCGCTCGGATTTATCATCGCACTGGGTGTTCTCATCAGTCTTACGCTTATCATTCGGCATAGTGCCAGAGCTGCTGTTTTCACAGGTATCATGATGGCACCTGTTTTATGGCTGGTGGGTCTGCGCGGGTTGGTTTTTACGACCGCCATCGTGACCGGAATCGTAATCGCTTACAGGTTCACGGTGGACTGGAATCGAAAATACCGTGAACATTGGCTCGACCGGGAGAACTAAAATAAAATGAGCGAATCTCAACCCGTGTGTCTTGTCCTGGGAGCAACTGGTTTCATTGGGGGGCATATCGCCCGGTGTGCCCTTGAAGAGGGGTACCATGTCCGTGGTTATCGCCGTGATCCTGGATCCACAGGGCATCTCGGTAAGGTTGATATCAATTGGTTTAACGGAGATCTTACAGATCTTGAAGCTCTTGTCAAAGCCATGCAAGCTGTGGATGTGGTATTCCATGCAGCCGCATTCTACCCTTCCCACAGTAATGCGAGTGAAGTGGCAGAACAGGTGGCTTACGCTTCAGGAGAGATAAAAGGGATAATCCAGGCAGCCAGGCAGACAAAGGTGAGCCGCTTTGTTTATACTTCCTCATTGACAACCATCGGCCAGCCACCCAGTGGAACGAATCGACTGGCGGATGAATCAGATTTTTACATACCAGGAACCCTGGCAAAAAGCGCCTATTATGAATCTAAAATAGCAATGGAGGCTTGCGTCCTGGAAGCAGCCCGGGATGGATTTCCTGCCGTGGTGGTCAATCCGACCGCAGTGTTTGGACCGGGTGATGTCCATCTCACCCTGGGAAAGATCCTGATCGCCATAAAGCGTGGTTATGTGATCGCCTGGGTTCCAGCCACAACGAATGTTGTTGATGTACGTGATATTGCCATTGGACACCTGGCTGCTGCCCAAAAAGGTCGCATTGGAGAACGTTACATCCTGGGCGGGTTCAATACCAGTATCAAAGACATCATCGATCGAGTTGCATCGATCTTCAAAGTATCACCTCCGCGCTTTTATATATCCATCAATTTCATTACACTCATCGTAAAGATCGTTGATTTCTTGCCCTTCTTATCAAGCGGGAATCACATGCGCGCCATCCCGTTCTGGCAAGGTTTCAACACCCAAAAAACAAAACAAGAACTGGGAATGGTGCCTCGTCCTTTTGAAGAGACAGTAGAGGATGCCATGTCCTGGTTCAAGAAAAACGGGATCGAGGCTTAATTTTAAAATGAACAAGCAACTGATCGTTAATGCAGATGATTATGGGAGAACCCGTGGAGTCTCGTCCGGAATACGCTCGGCGCATATCCTTGGCATCGTTACATCAACCACGGCCATGATGAATATGCCCGGGGTAGATAATTACCTGGAAGATGCG
>JBDRQK010000092.1:0-2725 GCA_043826315.1 Chloroflexota bacterium | reverse complement strand
CAACAATTCGGGAGGTTTCACTTATGCCAACTTCAAGATCGAGATCAACGCCGGGCGACCTGTTCTGCTGAACCTGGAGGGTCACTCGATCGTGGGGGTGGGTTACAGCACGACCAGTAATACCATCTACATCCATGACACCTGGCACTCATCCGGTGATCAGACCATGACCTGGGGAGGCAGTTATTCCGGCATGGCGCTTCAATCGGTCAGTATTGTTAACCTGCAATCCACTGCACCGGTCACCGTTCCAACACCTCTCACCCCGAGCGGGGCAACTTATGACAAGACCCCGACTTATACCTGGACCAAGGTGAACGGGGCAACAAATTATCAGTATCAACTGTATAAGGGCACAACGCTTGTCTACACCAAGACAGTCACATCGTCGGTGTGTGGTGCCACGACCTGCTCGAACACCCCCACTAACACCCTGGCTTATGCTGCTTATAGGTGGAGGGTAAAGGCGAAAATAGGTGGCATCTGGAAACCTTACAGTGTCTATAAGAACTTTTCAATTGCGGCTCCTCCGGTGATCCCGACACCTGTTACCCCCAGCGGAACGATCACGGACAGGACCCCAACCTACAAGTGGACCAAGATCAGCGGGGCGACCTATTATCAGTACCAACTATATCGGGGCACAACGCTTGTTTACACCAAGACAGTCTCATCGTCGGTGTGTGGAGCGACGACCTGCTCGAACACTCCCACCAACATCCTTGCTTATGCTGCTTATAAGTGGAGAGTAAAGGCGAAAGTGGGTGGCATCTGGAAACCATACAGTGCCTATAAGACCTTCACGGTGTCAAATCCGAACGCTGGTTTCAACTCGGACTTTAATGGCACCAAAACCGGCTGGTCGAATGTCACCGGCACCTGGAATATTTTCGGAGGGAAATACCTGCACTCATCCGGATTGCTAGGCACAGGTGCTTCGGCTGTGCACATCAATAACTATGCCAACTTCACTTACACAGTCAGGATGAAACGCAGTGGAACCGGGACGGGTGAAGCCAACCGCATCATCATCCGCGGAGATCCTTCCGCTCTGGTCGGAACGAACTGGTGGAAACCATCCTATTACTTCCAGTACACGAATGACGGTTCTTATTCGGTTTACGCAGTAACCACTAGCGGGACACAAATCGCTTTGAAGAGCTGGACGACCAGCTCTGCCATCGTCAAAAGTGGTTGGAACACTCTAAAGGTGGTGGCGGTCGGTTCCTCCCTCAAGTATTACATCAACAATACCCTGGTCTGGGACGGTTCAGATTCCAGTCTTACAACGGGTCAGGTTGGTTTTGGTTTCTACCGGGGTCCGGATCCTGGCGTGCTGGATGTGGATTGGGCGACCCTGGCTGTTATGACCTCAGACCCGAATCTTTCGGAAGAAGTGGCTCCCGGTATGGAACTCTCCGGTGGGACTATTGACGAATCACCGTAATATCAAGCAAGGATGTGCAAGAATTCCTGGCATCCTGAGATAGCAAAGTAAGACCAGGTCACAGGATAACCTTTCATAAACAGGTTATCCTGTGATCGATTCTGCTGCTTATTTTACGTTAACAGTCAACCCATACGAGCTCGAAAACATGGATGGGGAGGATTGATCCGCAGATTGAGTGGCATAGATCAGGGTCAGGATACTTGTTCCGGGGGAGATGGCTTTGAAGGTCAGGGTCACGATCCCGCCAGCCTCATTGGCACCGGCATCCATCTTGTAGAGGGACTCCCCCACCTGTGAAAGGATACCGCTGTCAATATCCTGCACGATCCAATCCCATCCTTCGCTCGGGATGGTCGGGATATTGACCACCATTGTATCTCCAATGTTCAGGCTGACGGTATGATTATTTTCATCCGGGAAGTTGACCATGGCAGCTGTGCCTCCACCGCTGATGGAAACCGTATCATCGGTGGGTTCACCACCGTTTGTGGAAGCTGCATCAGGTGTGGCTTTCGCACAGGCTGTTATCAACAGGCTGAACACGACCAGCAGGATTGACATCTTGAAATTCTTGTTCATTATTTCACCTCCATTGAAAGAAGTCTGTTAAATAGACGAAAAATCACCTCGATAGTTCCCTGTTGGGATTGGCTGATTTCAATGCGGAGGGGAAATTGTAGCCTCTGCACGAACCGATCCGGATTTTGCCTTCCAGGCGACCAATCTAACCTATGGTAATGAAATAGGTTGAAAAAAAGGTTAATTTATGGTATTCTAAGGTTGCAGGATTTGGAAAATCGGGGAATATTTGGAGAAATTCAATCTTAATTCTTCACAGATGACCAGCAACTATGCTATTTGTGATCATAAAGGAATTATTCTATGGATTAGAACAAAACACATAATAAATTCTGCAGGATCTGGTTGGATTCAACAATAACCTGGATATCAAGTGGGGGAAACAAACTTGATGATTTTATTGGAAGATGGTTCCGATTGATTACTGGCAGAGAGCAGCCAGTTTTTTGTTTTATTCTGGAAGAGAAAGGAGAATATTGATGGACATGAGAAAAAGAAGCAAGTTCCTGACCCCGTTCATCCTGCTGCTGGTTGTGATTTTCGCTCTAACCAGCCTGGGAAATTCGGTTGGAAGTGCACAGGCGGATGAATTACCGCCGATCGCAAGCGGAGATACCAGCACGGAATATTTGACTGTCAACACGATCACCGCCGTGGATGGCAGCCTCCTGACGGAGACCATCATCCATGGACCAT
>JBDRQK010000091.1:0-3049 GCA_043826315.1 Chloroflexota bacterium | reverse complement strand
TGGTTCCTGCCCCAATTCTGGATCTCACGTTATGCTGTTCCTGTGTCTGTTTTTTGCCTGATCCTGTTCTTGATCGTGGGAGTTCTGATCGGAAATGCTCTTGATGTGAGGGATAACATCCGAGATCTCTCGTAATATTCTTTTCATAATTTGGCAGACTTGCACAATTCAACCGCATTAGCATTGTGGAGGGTTCAATGAAATCATTAATCAAAGTCGAAGTTCCTCTTTCTGAGGACCGGTCAACTCCCGAGGAATTTACCATCGATCCACCCTGTTTTTATTGTGGAGAAGAAGTGGACAGATCGACAGATCATATATGGAAGCATGGGGTGGCATTTCCCATAAAATATTGGAACATTCAGCGATTGGATGATGTGCGAGATGAGAAAGGAAACACTAAATTCAGTTCCTGCCATCTTAAAATACCTTTCTGCTCAAAGCATATAAAACCGGAAAAAACTTTCCAAATCATTGATATTGCCTGGATGGTGGCCTCATTGCTTGTCGGAATAATCATCTTTATTGGGTTGATCATTGATGGAGGTGTTCCGGGTTGGTTGTTGATCGGCGGTCCCCTGGCTGCTCTATTTTTTACCCTCATCCTGTTCGGCGCTATCGGTCAATGGTTCAAATCATTAATAATCAAGTCAAAACCCGGATTGCAGGATTATTCAAAGAACGAAGGTCATTATGGAATCGAAGTAGGCGGAGTGCGTACGGAAGGGGGAGTAATTGGCGTTGGCCCGATTCGTTATACCCTTTTATTGTCATTTTCCAGCGCAAAATTGGCACAACGGTTCTTATCTAAATATCCCCAGGCAAGCGTAACCGGTGGGAAAGAACTAATGGGTTAACCCCAAGTCTCCTCTGCTAAATGCAGGCGGAGCGATATGCCAAAAATCACGGGCCAATGTCCCCCAATAACAACAGCAGATGCAGGCTGGACAGGCTCTCTTCATCTATGAGAACCATTTATCCAATCTTGCCAAGATTCTGTAATATTATCAGGATGAACACCAGCACCGTAAAGATGATGATCACGGCTACCAGGATCTTCCTGTTGCGGGGAATGGGCTCGCGCACCGGTCGCATGGCTTCCTTTTGTTGTGGGCTGAGGTCTTTGTATTCGTCCCAACCGATCATACGACCGGTGAAGTCCCGGCGTGGTTCCCAGGTCAGCATGAAAAGACAGCCCATGAATTCAAGCGTGAGACCCAGGATCATGCCGATCAGCGGGTTGCGTCCTTTGCCCCTGGCGACCTCGCCGCCCAGGAAAGTCCAGAGTCCAATGAATCCGGCAAAGCAGCTCAACCCGGCGATCCCGCGCGTCAGGCAGATCCCTTCCGCTTTCAAAATGCCGCCAGAGTCAGTGCAACCAGCCTCAGCGCTGATATAGAAGATCGCAATAAATGCGATGATCCATACACCGATCAGACCCATCACCAGGTACTGTTTCCAATTCTTTTGCAGTTTCGCCTTCACCTCACGATGCTCCTTTTTACCCTTTCTAGGAAAGGGGCAGGATCTGACCGGGGTCCTGGTCCCAGACGACATACCAGTCCTTGCCGCACTTGGCGCAGGTCATCTTCAAGGAATAGCGCCCCGGCTCCTTCTGAAAGTACATGGCCTGAATGTCCCCGTTGACTGGCCATTCGCGTGCGTGTTGAGGCTGATGGCAATACTGGCAGTGCAGGCTGGAGGCGAACTGGGAATGAGAACGCAAGCCGGCTGTTGTCGACCTGTCCGGGATGTAGGACAGACCGAGGGCACTGGCGTAATCCTGCATGGTCGTGGCGCGGGTGGCCCTGGCGACCCGGTCTGCATCGGTCTGGATGGCAGCCAAATAGCCATCCATGAGAAGGTCTTCATAGAACTTGTCCTGCCGTATTAATAAAAAAGGTAAAACTTGCAGCAGGCAAACGATCAGCCAGACCCAAGTAAAATGGATTTGGTAGAAGGTCCACGCTGCCAGGATCAGGCCAAATCCCATCAGCAGCAAAGAAAGGCGATTGATATCTCTTTCGTAGCTGGATTGCTCCAGGTATTTATATAAGCCAAAGAGACCGGCCGCGGCAGCCAGGACAATCAGGAGGATGTGGAGCAAGGATCTTGAGATAATCCAGATGATGACAATGGCTGCAATCCAGGATAGGGCTGCCAGGATCAGCGTGACCAGGATAAATTTTTCAATATTCTTCTGCAGAAACTTGGGGTTTTCCATTTTGTCTCCTTTCACCGCGATTACAGACAACCGTCCAACCATGATTCAAGAAGAGCCTGGGTTTATATACAATATCGAGTGATAACAATCACAAATAGTATAGCAAATTTACATTACTAAAACAATCACTTTCCTCCAAGAAGGGGGGAGGAACCGACCAACCCCGGGATGGTTGAGCATGGATTGTGCAATGAAGGGTGGAAAGAAGATAAATATGCCAAAGAATGGAAATCTACCATCCTCTTCAACTTATCATTTTCATAAAGTGAAAGCGGTATCATTCCATTGGTTTAAGCTGCCCCTGCCTATTGTGAAGATTGTATTGAATGGCTTATGGCTGCACCTTTATCCTGATCCTGAGGGGTGTCATCCCACCAGGCTGTACTCCAAAACGGGTACCATCGGGGGCTTCCAGCAACCACAGACCTTCATAAACACCGGGGATGAGGGGAGCGGTTATGATCACAAAAGGGTAAGTGTAATCGTTGATGTGAACCACCTTCCCAAGATTTATGAAATCGGGGGCAGACATTTGATCCCCACTGACAAAAACCAACCGGAAGTTGGGATCCCACTCACATGAACCGGTATTTTGGATACCCCAGGAAATGGTGTTCTTTTCTCCGGGTTTCAAGGACACCTCTGATTCCATTCCACCCCCTCTCACAGCGGAATAACATGGGCGCGGGGTTTCGGATGGCAACACCTGATCCGTGGACCCGATGATAAAGTAAGAAGTAAAACTCTTGTTCCAGATCCAGAACGTCCCTCCATGCGGCATTTTGACCTCGATGCTCAGGATGTCACCCGCTTGAGCATGGAGTT
>JBDRQK010000090.1:0-2643 GCA_043826315.1 Chloroflexota bacterium | reverse complement strand
GTTCCAGGCAGGCACCGTGATATGAAAACCCTCAGCGTCGCGCGCCCAGTCTATGCCATGGTCAACCAGGGGTTGAACTGCGCGCCAGAAATTCCACATGGGAATGTCATATTCATATGCCAGTTGGGCTACAGTCAGATTGATGCTATTGTCGCCTTCAACATTATCAGCCTTGGTAGCCAACACCGGCAGCACACCTTTTGAGATGGAATATTCGATGATCTGGCGTAAATATGCAGCATAGGTCTCAGGTGTGCGCCCCTTGAACCAGACTTCCAGGCTGATGATGATAATGCTGGGATTGTGGATGCGGACTTCACACTCCAACGGGGTCTCGCCACTATTGCAGGTTTTCGGGTCAGCCCACAGGGGTAGAAGCACCGAGGCGGCATTGAAACCACCGCGTACCGATTGGCTCTCGCGTCCGAACGAGCCTTTGAAATAATCGATACTCTCCTGCAGGTATTCATACTGGTCGAGGGAGTATTGACCGGGTTTATCGTAGATGCCCAGGAAAGCCTCCGTGATGCTCTGGCAATCACCCACTTTTGAGAAAGCATGCGGATCATTTCCCATTGCCAGGCCTTGTTCGTAGATCTGGGCGGCACGCGGGCTGATCTCGGGTACGATGGGCCAATCCTGCCATTGTTCAGGTTTAAGGCGAAGATCGGGTGTGGGTGAATAATCAGATGTCGGGCTGGGTGTGAATTCCGGGGTAATATTGAGCAGGAGCGGGTCAGCATTGGGGGTATGGGTGATTTGCCCAGGCTGGACTGTAAAGGTGGATGTCGGACCAGTTTTTGGCGAACAGCCTGCCAGGAACAGGACAGCTGAGATTATGAGCAGGGTGAATTTTTTCATTTTATGTAGCTACCTTTAAAAATATGTTCTGATTATACTTCCACATTTCCTGGTTACCCCAAAAACGGGTCTTGCCATGATTTGGGCAGGTAATATCACAACTTGATTAGCTCTACACAACCTGTCAGCTGCAATAACAGGCAAGGTTTGGCGGGAAAATTTTATCAACCTGAAGGTAATATCTCCATTGCGAAAACTCCGGTTCTCGTTCAGACACACTTGGCAGGGGGGGGCTGGAAAGGTACAATGAAAGCATGGCAATCTCGCATTATAAGCCCGACAGAGAACGCATTAACGTATTGCTAGCCACAATCCTGCTGGCGTATGCCCTGACGCGGGTCATCAATACCCCCGATTATATTTTCAGGATAAACCTGGCGGATATTGACCTGGCTTTCAGCTTGAACATCAACATGGCCCTCTCCGTCCTGGCGGGGGGACTGGCTGCGACAGGTGTGGATTGGCTATTGCGCGGGCATCCCTCCATCCAGACTGGTGAAACCATCGAACACTGGCTTTTGCCGACCCTGATGGCGCTGGTAGTGGGAATTGCCCTGTATGGGTTGCCCAATGGTGTCTCCTGGTGGGTGGGATTTGGAATGGGGGGCATCCTGCTGCTGGTGATCTTCCGCTCGGAATATGCAGCTGTTGACCCGGGTGATACCAGTTACCCACTGGCAACTGCCATGCTGACAGCCCTTTCTTACACCCTGGTGCTCATCCTGGCGGTAGCCTTGCGCTCAAACAGCGTCCGCCTGGTATTATTATCCCCGGCTTTGTTCTTTACCAGCGGCCTGGCCTCGCTGCGAATTTTGCACCTGCGCTTGAACGAACGCTGGGAATTTGGCTGGGCGATCGGTATTGCCCTGATCGCCACCCAACTGGGCACCGCCCTGCACTACTGGCCTCTGACACCGGTTCAATTCGGGCTGGCTGTACTGGCACCGGTGTATGCCCTGACCAACATGGCTGCCAGCCTGATCGAGGGAGTTCCATTCCGCCAGGCAGTCATCGAACCTGCCATCCTCCTGGCATCCATTTGGGGACTGGTATTCTTCCTGAAGGCTTGATGCACGAGTTGATCGTGCCAGGCACAGCCTGGCAGGCCATGCGTCGACGTGTCCAACGATGTGAACCGCTGGAAGCCTGCGGACTATTGGCTGGCAAAGATGGGCAGGTGGAAGTGGTGATCGGGGTGCTCAATGCAGCCAGGAGTCCGGTGCGATACCTGATGGAGCCAGGTGCCCAGTGGCGGGCTTTGAATAAAATTGAGCAGTTGGGTCTGGATTTACTTGGAATCTATCACTCCCATCCCAATGGACCTCAACGGCCTTCACCCACCGACATACAGGAAGCCTGTTATGCAGTCGTACAGATCATCTGGTTCCCTAAAGACGGAAAATGGCGGGCAGGTGGATTCTGGATCGAGGCAGGACAGGTGAGCGATGTAACCTTACAGTTGCTAAAATAAAGTAACTTAAAACCCATTTATGTGTTACCAACATTACCAATATTAATATTTCGTTTAACTCTGGTTTTGCCACGGTTAATCCCGGGCAAAACGTATAAAACCAATGATCATCTCACAATTTCGCCGAAGATTCACTTTTATTGGTAGTTTTAGCAAGGAAACAAGTTGGAGGAAGTAATAAGAATGCAAATTTACCTTGAAATTGGTGTACTCCTGGCTGCTTATGTCCTTGGCTCGATCCCTTTCGGACTGCTGGTCGTTAAGTGGAGAACCGGCAAGGATATCCGCGTGATTGAAAGCGGACGAACCGG
>JBDRQK010000089.1:0-12269 GCA_043826315.1 Chloroflexota bacterium | reverse complement strand
CGATTTCCATCTGACGGTCGATATTGGTCAGGTCGATACTTGAGCCGGAGTTAACCAGCATGACATCCCGCCAGTAAGAGCCCCATAGCTCAAGAACCAGGCGTGTGTCATCTTTATCTTTGCTCAATTTCTCTGCATAGGAAAAACGTTGCCTACGGCTGGAAGCTATAAGCCCATGCATATCATCCAGCCGGTCAGTGCGCTGGTCAAGCAAATTGGCATCTTCCATCAGTCGCAGGGCATAACCAGGCCTGCCTCCGGAAAGGTGCGCCAGGAACCTGGCATTGTCATGGTCGACACCACATGATTTCAAAAATTCTTGCACGCTTTCCACTGGCAGTGAACGCAGACGCAAACCTTCACAACGTGAAACGATGGTTGGCAGCAATTGATCGGGATTGTCGGCGATCAGGATCAGGATTACATGCGCCGGGGTTTCTTCCAGTGTCTTAAGCAGGGCATTAGCCGCGCTTGGATTGGCTTCCTGAAAGCGCAGGATGATGGCAACACGATAGTTGCCCTGATAGGGTTTGAGTGATAATCCGTGCTGGATAGCCCGGATCTGTTCCACTTTGAGCGTTCCGCCCTCATGCTCAGATTGCAAGACAGTCAGGTCAGAGTATTGCATGGCTTCGATCTGGGTGCAGGTACGGCAGGTTTGGCAGGCTTCTCCAGGCGCAGGTGGCTGTGGACAATTGAGCGCCTGCGCAAAACGCAACGCCAGGGTACGCCTGCCAACGCCTGGAGGTCCTGTAAAGAGGTAAGCATGCCGCATTGCGTCTTCCTGGATGTGGCGCTGCAGCATGTTCACAGCCCAGCTATGTCCCAGCAAACCCCAGTTATCTGCGGTCATTCTTCTCCAGCGCGTAAGCGCACATACGATTCGTAGCGCTCGGGATGTATCAAACCTTCTTCAACAGCCGCCTGCACTGCACACCCTACTTCAAACGGTTTATGCGTACAGTTGTTATATTTGCAATGACTGACCAATGGTGCGATCTCTGGAAAATAACCATCCAGTTCTTCTGGTTCGGTGTCCCACAGAGCTAAAGATTTAAGACCGGGTGTGTCACCTACATATCCGCCTCCCTGCAAGGGTAACAATTGCCGGAAGTTGGTGGTGTGGCGACCTTTGTTCATGGCGTCGCTGATCTCACGTACCACCAGACCCAACCCAGATTGAACTTCGTTCAATAAGCTGGTTTTTCCCACTCCACTGGGACCAGCCAGGGCTGATATTTTTCCTGTCAATTGAGTACGCAGGTCATCCACGCCAATATTTTGACTGGCTGAGGTGTAGAGAACCGGGTAACCCAGGGCGGGATAATGCCCGAACAATTTCCCGATCTCATCCTTTCCCAGGAGGTCGATCTTATTGGCGACGATCAAAGCCGGAATACGCTGTTTCTCTGCGATCACCAAGAAACGGTCGAGCATGCGCATGCGCGGCGAGGGTTGGGCACAGGCAAATACAAATATCACCTGGTCCAGATTGGCCAGTATGACCTGTTTGTAAACACCACGCGGGCGAGGGTCCAGGCGGATGAGGGCGCGCTGACGATCTTCTATCGATTCGATCATACCCGTGTCAGCCGTTATCAGGCTGATTGTCACGCGATCACCAATGGCTGCTAAATCCCCCTGGTGTCGCCCCTGTTTCAGACGCCCGCGTAACTTACAAGTCACCAGAGCAGACTGCGTTTGGACCATGAAAAAACCTGATTGAGCACGTATGATCAAACCTGTATCCGTAATTTTCCGTATCCTTTATTTGTCCATTTAAATAACCAGAAAAGTTGAGTTGTGGATGTTATGGGACAGGGGTTTCTGTCACTGCGGGGGTAGGAGTACGTGTGATGCCAACGGAAGATTCCCACCAGTAAACACTTTGAGGCCTGTCGTAGAAATAGCTTTCAACAACCCTCCGGAAAATAGGAGCTGCATAAACAGAACCTTCACCACCATTTTCAACGAATACGATAATGGCAATATCCGGTTTGTCTTCCCGGTTGGCCAGTGTATATCCGCCAAACCAGGCATGCGGATCTGAAAAACCTGTTTCAGATGTACTGGTCTTGCCTGCCACCGGAATATTCAAACCTGAAAAACGGGCATAGGCGGTGCCGCGTGGATTCTTTACCACGCTGATCATGGCATCCTGGATGACCTGCAAATTTTCTGCAGAAACCGGAAGACTATTGACCTTTTCCGGTGTGAAGGACAGGGTTGCTGTGCCATTTACGTTCACTACCTTTTCGAAGACCTGCGGACGGTAGAGGGTTCCACCGTTACCCAGGGCTGCCAAAAAAGTGGCAACCTGCAAGGGTGTGACCTGTAAATTTCCCTGTCCAATAGCCAGGCTGGTGGCTTCCACGCCATCTCCTGGTATGGGCACTGCGCCGACAGATTCCTCGATCTGCTGTATACCAGTTGCTGAACCCAGACCGAAACCCTTGGCCATGTCCGAAATTGAGGTTCCCAATCCATTGTTAAAAAGTGTCAATCCGATGTGGAAGAACCAGGGGTCACACGAACGCATCAGTCCTTCCGGGAGGGTTAACAATCCGCTTGGCTTAACCTTGCAGGTGGTGACTTGCGGGTCTGCAGCTTTCTCCTCCTGACATTTTTCCCAGGTCCAATCGTGCAGGATGTGCGAGGCACCCAGTTCAGTGAAATCATACTGGCAATCGTAAACACTTTCGGGGGTGAAAGCTCCAGTCTCCAGCGCAGTCGCCATAGTGATGATCTTGAAGATCGAGCCGAGCGCAAAGGTTCCCTGGGCAGCGCGATTAAAAAGTGGCTGGTTGAAATTATTGAACAGATCGTTAATGCCCGTGGTGTTATTGTAATTATCGGGTTCAAACACATTCGGGTCGAAGCCAGGCGTGGAAGCCATTGCCAGCACGCGGCCGGTGTCGCGTTCCAGGACCACTATGGCTCCATTGAAAGCTCCCAAAGCATCCTGAACATTTTTCTGAAAGTCCCGATCAATGGTCAAATAGATGGATTGGGCAGGCTGTGGATCGACTTTGGCCAGATTAGAGAGAATGGTTCCATCCGGTGCAACCACATAAAGGGAGGCGCCGCGTTTTCCTCCCAGATATTCTTCCCCGGATTTTTCCACGCCGGAGGTGCCAACTTTCTCCGAACCGCTGTAACCCAAACGCCGGTAGGCATCCAGGTTATCGGGGGAAATGTATTGGGTGTATCCGACCACATGTGGAGCAATGCCCCCATCAAAATAATAGCGAGCTGTGTAATCAAACCACCACAAGCCGGAATACTTGGACATAGCCCGTTGATTAAACCTTTCCACGGTGGTTTCTCCTACCGGGATATAGGCAGGGTTTTCAGGATAATTTTCATATTGGGCTGCAATCGTTCCGGCTTTTACACCGGTGAGCTGTTCCAAATCATAAAACAATAAGCCGGATTGCTCCGGGTCTACCTCCACAGGAACAATACCAAGGGAGATGGCATCAGCCTGGGTTACAATTGCGTCCCCGTTTCTATCATAAATATCACCACGCGCCGGTATGCGATAGTCCACCTGGAGTGAATTGCCACCTTGCAGTTCAGGCAGGATGAGACCATCATCCCATAAAACATGCCATTCTCCATTCTCGAGGCTGAGCTGAGCCAACGGTTCGCGCTGGACATCTCCCAACAAACTGCTGTGGTAAGTGATGTGGTAAGCCACCTGGGCGGTAAGCGGATTGGTCAGTACGGAAGTGATCTTATATTCGATCGAAGCCACATTCATGGCATTGAGCGCTTTCTTGATGCGGCTGGAGAAATCCTCCAATGGGATGGTGTCACGGCTGGCCTGGGTCAACATGCTGTACATGGATGTAAAATCTTCCACCATCCAGGCATCCATAAATACCTGCATGGAACTTTCCACGTTGGGAGCCGGAGTGATCCCCACCTGGGGAGGCAGGGGTGTGTTCTGGTCTCCGCCATTTTGTGGAGAACACGCCACAAGCAGCACCAGGATCATGACAAGATTTAACCAATAATGTTTTTTCATTCAGCACCTTTCATAACCGCCTGCATGAAAACAGGTTCATCCAAACGATTGTTCCTTCAAAATGGTCTCCCAGACCGGGCAATCATAGTTCAGGGCAGACTGGCATTCAGCCGGGATATCCACTTGCTCTTCAAGACCCAATTTTTTAAGACTGCGCACCAGGTGACATATGGGTAGACCCATCACACTGGCATAACAACCGGAGATGTTTTCAACAGGATGAAAACTGGAATGTTGAATGGCATATGCACCAGCTTTATCAAGCGGATCACCGCTATCAATGTAAGCCAGCAAGTCTTCATCCGAGTAATCACGCATGGAAACATCCGTAATGCACAAATCGCCAACCAGGTTATCTGCCTGTGAATGGCAGACTGCCAATCCAGTGTAGACCTGGTGCGTATGTCCGCGCAGACCGCGCAGCATAGACGCAGCCTCGGTCGCATCGGCGGGTTTGCCCAATAGGACACCCGCATCCACCACGGTTGTATCTGCTGCCAGGATGATCCCGGTGCCCCCGCTCAGGCGGGTCGCCTGGCGGGCCTTGCCTTCCGCCAGGCGCAGGACATAATCACCGGGGTGTTCAGCAGGCAGCAAATCCTCATTTATATCCGCAGGTTGAACTTCAAAATCCCAACCGGTCAGCGCCAATAATTGCTTGCGGCGCGGGGAATTGGAAGCCAGGATCAATTTAAGCACTTTGCTCATGAGAAGATTCTAACACACCCTCCCGAATTTTTTTTATAACAAAGACACAGTATCGCTATGTGCCTACCGGTTGGATGGGGTTACCCTTTTCGATGTGAAAAATAAGTGAACCTCTGGCAGGTTCAAGCAGGCCGTTGTACAATAAGTACATCCTTTCATAAACCAGGAGGCGCCCATTGGAAGAACTTAAGCAACGCATATTGAAAGACGGTCGTAATCTCGGCAGGGGCATTCTCAAGGTGGATGGATTCATCAACCACCAGGTTGACCCGATCCTGATGGATGCCTGTGGACGTGAGTTTGCACGTCGCTTCAAAGGTGTGGGCGCCACCAAGGTGCTGACCGCTGAAATTTCCGGCATCGCCCCGGCTATTACGACAGCCCTGCATTTGGGCGTGCCAGTGGTTTATGCCCGCAAAAACAAACCGATCACCATGCCGGACCAGGTATTTTTGACCGTGGCACCTTCGCATACGAAGGGAGTCATGGTCGAGTTGATCATATCCCCTGAGTATCTACGGAGCGGAGAACGGGTGCTGATCATTGATGACTTTCTGGCAAGTGGTTCAACCATCCAGGGACTGGTACGGTTGGCACAAAGTGCCGGTTCGACCGTTGTTGGGATCGGTGCCCTGATCGAAAAATCCTTTGAAGGTGGTCGGAACCTGCTGCAACCGCTGGGTGTTCCCATAGAATCTCTGGCTTGCATCAGCTCGATGGAAGGGGATCAGATCATATTTGGTGGCAGTGATTGATATTTTCTATAGGTTATCAAGGACACCTCCCGGAAGCGCTCTGGCAGCCTGGTTGTTCAGAACAATGAATTTTGCCCTGCCGCTCGAGCATCTGCATGAAACCGATTCACTGTTGGCTTTCTATCATCCAAAACCAACTTATCCTTTTCATGTGTTGCTGGTTCCCAAGAGAAAGGTAACCTCCCTGGAGACACTTTCAACCGAAGATAACCCATTCCTGTCAGATGTTTTCACCACCACACAGATTCTGGTACGCAGATTCAATTTGGAAATGATTGGGTACCGCCTGATCGTAAACGGTGGCAAATATCAGGAATTTGGATTAATTCATTTTCACTTAATTTCTGATGAGATACCAGGGCTAAATTGACCATGGATTCAATTGCAATTCTCGATTTCGGTTCGCAGTATGCACAGTTGATCGCCCGGCGGGTACGCGAAGCCCGGGTTTACTGTGAGCTTTTCCCGTGGGATACGGAAGCTGCCAAAGTACTCGCCCTTCAACCCAGGGGATTCATCCTTTCCGGCGGACCAGCCTCAGTCTATGCACATGCTGCACCCTTTATCCAGGAGTATGTGCTAACCAGCGGTTTGCCTATTTTGGGGATCTGCTACGGCATGCAAGCCCTGACCCAGGCGCTGGGTGGGCAAGTGGATCCTTCCAGCGAACGTGAATATGGCCCGGCAACTGTCACACCCCTGTCAGCCAACCCCCTGCTGCCCGGTCAACCTTTCCCGGTCTGGATGTCACACGGTGACCGACTGACAAAACTTGCGCCGGGATTCTCCAGCCTGGCCAGTTCCGACAATAGTCCGTTTGCCGCCATCGGAGATACCTCCCGAAAATATTACGGTATGCAGTTCCATCCCGAGGTGCGGCATACACCGGATGGCACCGAGATCCTGCGCCGCTTTGTGGTGGATATCTGCCAGGTCAAACCAGATTGGACACCGGATTCCATTATTGAAGAAAGTGTAAAACGTATCCGCGCCCAGGTGGGGAGCGAGCGCATCCTGGCAGCTGTCAGCGGCGGGGTGGATTCATCCGTGGCAACCGCGCTGGTACACCGTGCGGTCGGTGACCAGTTGGTCGCCATGTTCGTGAACACCGGCTTGATGCGCAAGGGTGAACCCGAACAGGTCACCGCCACCCTGCAGAAGATGCTGGGCCCGGAACTGGTGACAGTGGAAGCTGGTGCGGAATTTATGGGGGCGTTAACCGGTATTATCGACCCGGAAGAGAAACGGCGCATTGTTGGCGAGAAGTTCATCCGGATTTTTGAGCAACAAGCCAAAAACCTCGGGCAGCCCGGCTTCCTGGTGCAAGGAACCATCTATCCTGATGTGGTTGAATCCTCGGCACCCGACCGCAACAAAGCCGACCGCATTAAAACACATCATAACGTCGGTGGTCTGCCATTGGAGATGGAATTTAAACTGGTGGAACCCTTGCGCTACCTTTTCAAAGATGAAGTGCGCGCAGTCGGCGAAGTGCTGGGTTTACCGGAAGAAATGATCTGGCGCCAGCCTTTCCCGGGTCCGGGATTGACGGTGCGCTGCCTGGGTGAGGTCACACCCGAGCGGGTGGAACGTCTACAGGCTGCTGATGCCATCCTGACCCAGGAATTGACTGAGGCTGGTCTGATCGGCAAAGGTGCAGAGACCTCACAGGCTTTTGTGGTGCTTCTGCCTGTGCGTTCGGTGGGAGTGATGGGGGATGTGCGCACATACCAGGAAACAGCCGCCATCCGGGCGGTCATAACGGATGATTTTATGACCGCCGATTGGGTGCGCCTGCCTTATGATCTGCTGGGAAGGGTAGCCAATCGCATCGTCAATGAAATAAATGGTATCAACCGGGTGGTTTACGATATCACCAGCAAACCACCTGCCACGATCGAGTGGGAATAGTGCATACAATCAACTTTCGTATTTTTCTACGCCTTTTAATAGTTTTATTTCTGCTGCTGCCACAAGCTGCACAAGCACAGGATATTCCTCACGGCAACCTGTACAACTTGAAGACGGTTTCGTTTCCGGTTTTCAAGGTGTCTGTGGATGTTTTTGATGCCTCCGGCAATTTGATCTCCGGATTAACCCAATCTGATTTTACAATATTGGAAGATGGCCTGGAACGTGCGCCGGATTCAGTGGAAAGGATTGACCCGGGATTGGAATTTGTAGCTGCCATCAATCCGGGCTTTAGTTTTTCCATCCTGGATGATCAGGCCAGATCCCGATACGAAAAGGTCGCGGCAGAATTAAAAACCTGGGTGGGAAAATTACCCGGCACAGGCAACAATGCCTACAGCCTGGTAACATCCGGAGGATCAAGTGCTTTCCATGTAAGTGATCCCAAGTCCTGGTTGATCAGCTTGGAGGCCTACCAGCTGGATTCGAAAAATCTGGTCCCTTCATTCGACATCCTGTCGAAAGCCATCGACCTGGCTTCAACATCCCTGCTGCAGCCCGGTGCAAGACGGGCAATATTATTTATCACCCAGATGGCGGGTATGGATGACCTGTCCACTTTGCAAAGCATGGCATTGCGCGCCATTCAACTGGATGTACATGTTTTTGTGTGGGTGGTGGCACCAGCGGATTCACCGCTTACACCCGGTTATCAAGCACTGATCGACTTGGCCAAACAGACCGGGGGAGAATTGTTCCTGTACTCAGGCTCCGAGGCGCTCCCAAACCTGGCGGATTACCTGGCTCCCTTGCGAACAAGCTACCAATTAACCTATACAACCGGGCTGACCAGTTCCGGCAGTCACTCATTGGCTGTTCAGGTCACCACCCCGGATGGACAGATCGATCTGACGCCGATTGAATTTGAGATGGATATTCAACCTCCCAACCCCATCCTGGTCTCGCCCCCCAGTCAGATATTAAGGCAATACCCTGCGGGTGGGAACTATGCTATCAAAAACCTGACACCGGTAGTTCAAAACCTGGAAATTATCATCGAATTTCCGGATGGGAAACCGCGCCCATTGGTGAGCTCCAGCCTGGTAGTGGATGATCAGACCGTGGTGAAGAATATCTCCGAACCTTTTGACGAATTTACCTGGGATTTGAGAGGATATACCAGCAGCGGCAGGCATGAAATCCAGGTGATGGTCGTAGATATGTTAGGTTTGCAAAAAACCAGCATTTCCATTCCCATCACAGTGGAGATCGCCGAGATACCAGGCAATTGGAGTATCTTCCTGGAGCGCTATTGGCAATGGCTGGTTTTGGTTGCAATCCTTCTGGCAAGCCTTGGATTGGTCGTTTTATTGATCAATATCAAGCGGAAATTACAAGCCGGGAGAAAGGCTGGCCGTATAAAGTTAAAATCCCCTTCCATCCGTACTGACGAGAAACCAACCAACCTGAAAAAATGGTCCAGACAAAGTTCCGCGTTCCTTGAGCCAATCCCCCCTTTCAGCCAGGTACCGAGTGGAGGCATCCTGCAATTGCCCGCCACTGAGATCCGTTTTGGATCGGATGCCACAATATCTGCTTATGTGCTGGAAGATGCTTCGGTTGAGCCGTTGCATGCCATCATCCGCAAGTCCGAGGAAGCTTTTACCATCCAGGACCAGGGCTCAATCGCAGGCACCTGGGTAAATTATGAGATGCTCGGTGAAGAACAAAGTCGTCTCAAGCATGGGGATATTATCCATATTGGGCAACTGGCTTTTCGTTTTCTGCTGAGAACTCCCCCGGATTGCCCAGGACCACACATAACGCCCGATTAACCCAGGGCTTACCCCACAGATTAACCACCACATTTTCGGAAACTTTTGCCATGTAAAAACAGAATCCCTCTCACCTCCAGGTGAAACCTATCCGGCTGAATTGCGTATATATTAAAATGAATTATTGATCCAAATTTATCAATCTCTTCTCATCAGGTGATAATTTTGCTGGAAGGATATTGTTTTAAAGGTGAAGCAAATGACTGAAGAAAAACATCACACACACTGGCTGTTGTGGCCTTTTGTGACTTTATGGAGATTCGTGGCTGGTATCGTAGCCCTGACAGGGCGCCTGGTGGCTGCCATACTGGGGTTGGTCCTGATGATCGTTGGCGTCGTTGTCAGCCTGACCATTGTTGGAGCCATTGTGGGAATCCCCCTGATCATTTTTGGTTTTCTGCTCATCCTGCGCGGTTTATTCTAGGTTTTAGTAAAGTGGGTATTAATAGGGTTTAAGATAGCCTCAATTAGGCTATTGACTATCTTTAATTACTCAGTAGAATATAGGATGAAGTTGGGAACTCTTTTATGTATTTAAACGTCTATTAATCGTTGTCTGCAATTGATCAGGCAAAGGAGAATATTATGCGTACCCAAAGAAAGTTACTCATCCCACTGCTCTTAACTTCTATTCTTTTACTCGTCACGGCTTGTGGTCCCACCGGAACTCCCGACGCAGCAGCGACCTTCAATCCAATGGTCACAGCTGCGGCTCAAACCATGGAAGCACTGCTTACGCAAGCTGCCAATCCGCCTGTAACCGAACCCTCAGCCACCCTTACAGAAGCACCCGTTGTGCTGCCAACATTAACCCTGGAGCCAACCTCAACAACTGAGGTAAGCTTGACTCCATCTTCAACACTCATCCCCTCAACAGCCACTCCTACTGCCACCACTGCCACGCGCTGTGATTGGGCTTCATTTATAGCCGATGTGAGTGTCCCGGATGGAACTACCTTTGAGCCCAACAAGACCTTCGTTAAAACCTGGCGCTTGAAGAATATTGGCACCTGCACCTGGTCATCCTCCTACTCACTGGTCTTCGTCAGTGGTGAACAGATGGGTGGAAAGGCATCCATTGCCTTACCCGGTAATGTAGCACCAAATCAGAGCATTGATCTCAGTGTCACGTTGACCGCCCCAGCGACCGAAAAATCCTACACTGGCTATTGGATGCTGAAGAATACATCGGGTACCTTGTTTGGTTTTGGACCCACAGCCTCCAGCTCTTTCTGGGTCAATATCAAGGTCGCCAACCCGGTTGTAACGAGCATTGCTTATGATTTTGTGGACAATTACTGTGATGCTGCCTGGAAGAGTGACGCTGGGGCAATAACCTGTAATACAACCAGTGGAGCGGGTGGTTTTGTAACAAAATTGACCTCACCTCGCCTGGAGACCAGCACCGCGGGTACCGAAGCAGCGATATTAACCCACCCCCAGGCTGTCAATGATGGCTATATCATCGGCACTTATCCGGCTTTCACTGTTCAAAGCGGAGATCGCTTCCAGGCAAACCTTGGCTGCCAGTATGGATCCACTGCATGCTTTGTTCGCTTCCGCCTGGATTACAAGGTGGGCACCGATCCGGTCAAGAACCTTGGAATTTGGGACGAAAAACTCGACAGCAAATACACCGCAGTCAATGTGGATCTCAGCTCCCTGGCAGGCAAGTCGGTTGTATTCTATCTCAAGGTTCTAACCCTTGGCTCACCTGACCAGGATGATGCTCTATGGCAAGCTGCACGCATTATGCGCTCAACTCCAAAATCCAGCAATTCCTGTGCGCTGGTTTCACAAAAACCGACTGATAACACAACCTTCAAAGCAGGTACTGATTTTGACACCACCTGGACCGTCAAGAACACCGGTACTTTTGACTGGCGCACTGACACTGTGGATTTTGTGTACGTATCTGGAACCAAGATGCATAAACCCGCCTATGGTGATATCAGAGACCTGGCAAAGGATGTAGCCAAGAACGGAACCATCGCCCTGACCGTAGATATGCTGGCACCTGCCACCAGCGGTACCTATTCTGAAACATGGGCTCTGAAAAATGGCAACACCACGCTCTGCACCATGTTTGTGACCATCAAGGTAGTTCCGTAAAGAATTTCAACGAACATCAATAACCAGGGGAGCGGGGTGTGTGCCAGGAATAATGAGCACGCACCCCGGGTTTATTTATAATGGGAGTTGCGGTGATGGTAAGGAGTGGTGGTTCGTTTCCTTATCCGCCATAATGGATGTGATCATAGATGGTATGGATAAGTTATAATACGGTTTGAAGCTCCAGATGAAGATGCGGATAAGACGCCTTCAAAGTGATATCTCCATCCTCCTTATTTCTGAGAGCGTAATATATATCAAAATTCCGGAGGAACATCCGGTATACCAGCAATCTGCATAACGCTTGACCTCTTTTCTGTCCTTCAACACGACCGAAATAGTGGCATTATGTTCATTAAGAAGTATCCTGCAGGAATGGAGATTGTCATGATTCGATTGATTAAACCTATCTGGGTAACCTCAGCCGCACTCCTGCTGTTATTGAGTGCCTGTGGGGGAAAGAACTCTACACCCGACACAGCCAGTGTGGATGCCATCTACACCCAGGCTGCTGCAACGGTTGGAGCGAAACTTACACAGACTGCCAGCATGTTCACAAATACACCGCAAGCTTCACCAACCACTAACGAACTTACGATCCCGTCCGTCACGCCGATACCCCTGATCGCAAATACATCTGAATTCACCGGCACACCATTCCTCATTAAAACGCAAGCGCCACCTACCCAGGATTCGTGCGACAATATGGCTTATGTGGCTGATGTCACCATTCCAGATGATTCCACGGTGGCTCCAGGCTCCAAGTTCATAAAAACATGGAAAGTTCGCAATAACGGGCAATGCACCTGGACCACGGGTTACCGCCTGATCTATGGATGGGCAGCCAATTGGCCAGAGATCGTAGCAGCGCCACCATCCAACGTTGCCATCACAAAGTCGGTGGAACCTGGTGCGGAG
>JBDRQK010000088.1:0-2718 GCA_043826315.1 Chloroflexota bacterium | reverse complement strand
TTCCTTTGTGCGGTCGAGCACAGCGATCTTTTTCACGCTGGCGGGCAGGGCAGCCACGAAATGTTCTATGGCAAACGGGCGGTACAGGCGCACGCGCAGGACGCCGATCTTCTCGCCTTTTTCCACCAGGTGTCGGACGGTGGCTTCCACGGTCTCTCCACCGGACGCCATGATAATAATGATACGCTCGGCATCTGGAGCACCAAAATAATCGAACAGGTGGTAGTGCCGCCCGGTCAGTTTTGCAAAATTGTCCATTGCTTTTTGAACGATGGCGGGGCAAGCCTGGTAATACGGGTTGACCGTCTCACGCCCCTGGAAAAAAACATCCGGGTTCTGGGCGGTACCACGAATAACGGGATGTTCGGGGGTTAGCCCGCGGGCGCGATGGGCATGCACCAGCCTGTCATCGATCATGCTGCGCAGGTCATCATCGCTCAACTTCTCGATCTTGTCCACTTCGTGCGAGGTGCGGAATCCATCGAAGAAGTGCAGGAATGGCAGCCGGGATTCAAGCGAGGCAGCAGTCGCGATCAGGGCAAAGTCATGCGCCTCCTGCACCGATCCCGAGGCCAGCATTCCCCAGCCAGCCTGGCGGACCGCCATTACATCGGAATGATCCCCGAAGATGGAGAGTGCCTGGGCTGCCAGCGAGCGTGCAGTAACGTGGAAAACCGTTGAAGTCAGTTCACCGGCGATCTTGTACATATTGGGCAGCATCAGCAGCAGACCCTGGCTGGCGGTGAAAGTGGTCGCCAGGGACCCGGTCTGCAGGGCGCCATGCAGGGCTCCGGCTGCTCCGCCTTCCGATTGCATTTCAACAACCAGCGGGATGGTGCCCCAGATATTCTTCTGTTTTTTCGCAGACCATTCGTCTGCTAATTCGCCCATGCCGGACGATGGTGTAATGGGATAAATGGCGATGACTTCATTGAGACGATGTGCCACCGAGGCGGTGGCTTCAGTCCCGTCGATCGTAACGATTTCACGTTTCATGATTGCTCCTTATCTTAGCTTGACTTCAGAGAAGCCTCTCTGTAAATGGTTGGGTTCTTTCCGGAAATCGCCGGGAAAATATCAACTTGGAGTGTTTGAATTTATCCAGCCTTCACCACTCTGACAACATCCCGAAAATAGGGAAAATTCTTGGTTTGAACCGGATATAAGTGTATTCCCACCATGCTGGTAGGCATAGTTATATAACACACCTATTAAATTGCAACTTGTCATGATCTATTATATTGCTTAATTGAGAATGTTGAGAATAGCCATCCTCATAATAACTCACCCGCCGTGTAAATGTGGGTCCAATCGACCCCGTGCCATCCACAGAGCAGCCAGAGTTTTCGCATCCGGCAGCAGACCCTTTTGAGCCATCACAAGCACCTCCGCCAGCGGAACAGCCTGCACCTGCAGAAATTCGTCCGCATCGGCTGCCAGGGGTGAATAATACAACCCGCTCGCCAGGTAAACATGCATATACTCGCTGGAATATCCCGGCGCCAGGAAAAATCCGCCCAGGTATTCCAAATTACGGGCAGCCTGACCGGTTTCTTCGCGCAGCTCACGCGCCGCGCACACCTCGGGTGGCTCGCCTTCGTCCAGAGTCCCAGCCGGCAATTCCAGCATATCCAACCCGGCTGCGTGCCGGTATTGGCGTACGAACAGCAGGTTGCCCTTGTCATCCATGGGGATCAGGACGACCGAGCCGTGGTGTTCAACAATGTCGAACTTGGTGGTGCGTCCATCCGGAAGGCGCACCAGGTCGCGGCGGATGGTGAAAGCCCGCCCGGGATACACAATTTCAGATTCGATCAATTCAAATTCCATGCTTGTCTCCAGGATTTAAGCACAAGGCGCTGCAAGGAGAAGTACTCTCCTCACAACGCCCCGTTTTCTTAATCAGAAAAAGAATTTCGCAGATCAAACTCGGGCAGCTGGGTGCAATGCCCGCATGGGATCAGTAATTCAGGGTGTCAGGGTATGGTGATGACCTGGTTGATCTTCAACTTGTAGGGTGCCACCAGGTCGTTGGCCTCGGCGATGGTCAGCGGATCAATATCGCCAAATTTGCAGGCGATGGTGTAGATGGTTTCGCCGTTGACCACTTTATAGGACTCCACCGGGCGTTTCAACAGGTTGCGTGGTTCGGATTTCGGCCAGGTGTTGTTGTTTTGAGGGATCTTGAGCACCAGTCCGGGCACATATTGTCCGCCGCCGCCCAGCCCGTTAAGCGTTAACAACTCGATCGGGTCCACATTAAAGCGTCGGGCGATGCAGTAAGGGAATTCGCCTTCCTGCAAGGTGTAGGTGGCTGGTTTTGTGTCATTGGGTGGCACGGCAGTTTTGACCACTGGTTTCTTGGTTGGCTCAGCGGTCGGTAGATTTAAGGGCGTGTTTGCGGGTTGAGGCGTGCCGGATGTTGGTACAGCAGGTTGGATCGTGCCGCTCATTGCCTGGGCTGTCTGCGTCGCAAAGGCGCGCAGCATTGCCATGGGGTCCTGGTTGGTGGCGTCTGCCTCTGTTGCGTCTGTGGATGGAGCCACCGTGACCGTGGTTGCGGATCGCTCACAGGCTGCCAGCCCCACGGAAAGGACGAGTATGAACAGGGCGTAAATGATTGTTTTCTTTGACATTCTTCCTCCTCAACCCTCTGAAACGAGGGATATTTCTCTCTATGAGATACTAGCACAACCTTTCTAAAAGGTCAAGCCAACT
>JBDRQK010000087.1:0-2365 GCA_043826315.1 Chloroflexota bacterium | reverse complement strand
ACGCCTCTAAAATGACCCGGGCGCATAGCGCCTTCCAACGGTTTTACCAACTCGTCCAACGAGACCCAGGTCTGGTAACCATCCGGATACATTTCTTCAGGTGAGGGTGTCCACACCAGGTCTGCCCCCGCAGATGACAGTAGTTGCAGATCACGCTCAAGATCACGCGGATATTTCGAGAGATCTTCAGCCGGACCGAACTGGGTCGGATTGACAAAGATACTGACCAACACGCTGGCACACTCCCGGCAGGCTTGCTCCACCAGGGAGATATGCCCGGCGTGCAGATACCCCATGGTTGGCACCAGCCCCACCGGTTCAGGTAGCCCTACCCTTGCAAGGCGTAATTCGGAAATACTGGAGAGGGTGATCATTTTATTGGTTGTCATAAAGAAATCCTTGTTGAGAAAAAATGTAGCAGGGTAAATGAACAGAGAAGTTTAAAACTCATTCCCTTGTGCAGGATCATAGTCAAAAGCTGGATCGGGAGGAAATCGCATTGGATTTTTCAAGCAACCATTACCAGTGTTTCTTAATCGTTTGCCAATCAGAGGCTGAAATTGATAACCCGTTTTCAAGAGGAGTGCTTTAATACATCCCTTCCACAGGTCCAAAACACTTGAAAATAGGCAATTTTGAGTTTTTACCAGTGATTGACAAATCCAAAATTCTTGATACACTAATTATAACGTGTTCTTTTTATCAAGTAAGGAGGTTCTAAATGGCTTTTACATTCACAAATTCAAAAGGCAAGAAGTACTATCTTCACAGCAAGACCATTAAACGCTCAAGCGGCAAGGATACAACCCTGTATTTCTTCTCCGGTGAGCTCAAAGAAGGTCAACTGGATGCCGTACCAGCCGGTAAGTTGGTTGTCGAAATGAAATCCGGTTTGCCAGTACTTAAGAACAAATAAGCTGGAGGGAAATGATGCCTGCTTTGAACCGCGTCCAGCTTATTGGTCGTCTTGGAAAAGACCCCGAAGCGCGTTTAACCCCAACAGGCAAACAAGTGGTTTCCTTCAGCCTGGCTGTCAGCAACCGCTGGAAATCCGGTGGAGCGATCAAAGAAACCACCGACTGGTTCAATATCGAAGTCTGGGATAGATTGGGTGAAGTCTGCCAGCAATACCTGCACAAAGGCAGTCTCATCTTCCTGGAGGGTCGCCTCAAGACTGATAAATATGATGACAAGGGCGAAACCAAATACTTCACCAAAGTTGTTGCCCAGTCCATGCAAATGCTGGATCGAAAGCCCGAAGAAGATACCGGCTTTTCGATAGAAGAAGCACCAGCTGACTACGAAGCCTGAAAAAAATCAGTGATTAGTTAATCGTTAAACCTGGACCTGTTATCTGAGAAAATTAGATAGCGACCTGTTCAGAGACTAATAATACGGAAAAATATGCGCGTCAGACTTAAATTCTGGTGCGCATGTTTTCATTAATAACCATCAATGGAAAACGCATATAAGCTTTAAAATTCAGATCCAGGTTTTTTTATCCATGTGACTCATCACTGGATGTGATAACCTGGCTGGCTGCCCGTCGTAAGCGGTCATTGATCGCCAGCCCCAACCCTTGGGCGGCATAATTGCGTGCCAGGATCACCTCCACACCCATGTCATCCAGTTTGTGCAATCCAGCGTAAAGATTTCTGGCAATTTTAGCCAGGTCGTTTGCTGCTCCAAGCGTGATGACCGGAACGCCAGGTATCTGAATTTTAGACTGGTCTTTATCAGCCAGCAGCAATCCGACCCGCGTACCTTCTCTGAGATGTTGCTTCGCCAGCCTGTTGATCTGTTCCAGTACAGCGGGGAAAGCACCCATGCACAGGATCAAACGAGCATGCGGTGCATAGTGACTGTTCAGCAAGCCCGGGGATAATTGCGGGCCAGCGTCAGATTGCGACCTGGTTTGCAGCCCGACCGGACCGATGAGTTGCTCAAGCTCTTCGCGTGTCAGTCCGCCTGGACGCAGGATAATTGGCGGAGTACGTGTCAGGTCCACAACGGTTGACTCGACACCGACGGTTGTCTCGCCCCCGTCCAGGATCAAATCGATATGCTCACCCAGATCTTGCAGCACATGGGCGGCTGTGGTTGGGCTTGTGTGACCAAAGCTATTGGCGGATGGCGCTGCGATGGGCACTCCTGCAGAATCCAGCAATGCCAATGCCACCGGGTGAGCCGGTATGCGTACTGCCACATTATTCAACCCGGCGCTGACATTATCCGGTACCCGTCGTGATTTTGGCATGATCAGCGTCAATGGACCAGGCCAGAAGGCTTCAGCCAGAACGCTCACAAGGTCGGAAATTGGGTTGGCGACAACCGCCAGATCCTCAAACTTGCTAATATGAACGAT
>JBDRQK010000086.1:0-2917 GCA_043826315.1 Chloroflexota bacterium | reverse complement strand
TTCTACTCTGATATTCTCAGTTGCACCCCTGATCTTCACTTCCACCTTGAGGGTCTGATCATCCAGGTTCGGAGTCAATTTCAACGACTCGATACTGATGGCTGGCACCACCTCCAACCAGACTGTCTGCCAGATTCCAGAAATGGATGTGTACCAGATGGATTTCGGTTTAAGAACCTGTTTTCCACGTTGCTGCAGACCGCTATCGCTCGGATCCCAGGCTGAGACTAACAATTCATTATCCCCTGGCACAAGCTCTTCAGTAATGTCAAAAGTGAATGGGATGAAACCTCCGGTATGACTCCCGACATGGTTCCCGTTGATCCAGACATGACATTCGTAATCCACTGCGCCAAAGTGGATCAAACACCTGTTGTCAGGCTCGCATACGATCTGTGGAAAAGTCCGTCGATACCATAATCTTTGTTCGGGTAATAGTGGTTGCTGTACTCCTGAAAGCAAAGACTCAACCGCGAAAGGAACGAGGATCTTGCCGTCAAATGTCTTTGGAGCGGAAGCATTTTTGGGCTGGATCGCATATTGCCACCAACCATTAAGATTCACCCAGCGAGGGCGTGTCATTTGCGGACGCGGGTATTCAGGTAATGGAACAGGGAGGTCAGGTTCCCAGGGAGTCTTCATGCCTTTACCCATACTGTCATCTGTGAACAACCACGGTTTCCCCATAAGTGATAGGGAATGAATGTGATGGCTTGTCCATCTTTGGTCCTGGCTTCGATTTTGATGATCCCTCCAAGCAAGGTTTCGTCAAATTCGGATCGAACAGACGATGTGTCGATCACTGAGTTAAAAATATCCACATTTGGGTTGTCAATATTTTCGAGGCAGTAAACCAGGGGGCCGCGCGTCAGTGCGACTTTGTTTTGATGCCCTTTGACCTTTGGATGGGCATGGCACATTTTTATGGTCATGTCAAAATTAAATTCAATACGATCTTCTGGAGACCAGGATCTTTCACTCGAAACGAACCGGCTTTCACCCGGATTAAAACCGGAGGCAGGTTGTTCATGAGCCTTCCTGGTGGGAACAACCCGATCTTCCAGTTGATATCCTTGCGAAAATTGCAGCTCTTCCTTATGGTGTATCTGCGAATCTGCGGATCCATGCAATACGGGAAGGGTATCAGGGCTCCATGAGGGTAAACGAAAAAATAATTTCATTTTTTTCCTTTCCGCAGGATTGACATGGATCAATACTTTTCCGTTCCAGGGTAGTTCAGATTCGATCCTGATGTTCACAGGAATGCTTGCATCCAGGGTTGTTTCACAGCTGATATATTGATGGATGAATATCCCATCTTCATTTAGAGAGAAGATATATTTTCCCAGGTCTGCCCAGGTGCGCGATAGGTTGGAAGGGCAGCAAGGGATCGCATACCAGGTTTTGCGGGTTATTTCACCTCGACAGGAAAGTGGATTGTTGTAGAAATACGTCAAACCGTCCAAACTCATCCCGACTGCTGCGGCGTTGTAAAGTTGCCATTCAAAAAGATCGCTATATTTCGCCTTGCCAGTTAATTGGACCATCTCCCAATTCCAGAACAGGCAGGCGAGAGCGGCACAAGTTTCAGCGTAGGCGTATTCGGGATCGAGTTCATAATCATTACCAAAGCCTTCCAGCCCTGGCAGTGAACCGATTCCACCGGTTACATACATACGTCTCATCACCATATGTTCCCAGGCCTTTTCGAGAACGGGAACGAGAGAATTATCTTCGGTTTCCCTGGCCAGCAGGGCTAATGCTGTTTCCAGATATGCGAATCGTACAGAATGGCCCACGGGAACCGATTGTTTTCGAACCGGGGTGTGTTGCTGAAAATACTTTCCACTCAAAGCGCTCGCAAACCAGCGCAAGGTTGCCAAAGGATGCTTCCTGGTTACATTTCCGGGAGGAAGTTGGTAAGGCTTAAAATCTGGATGTGCTGCCAGATATTCACGCTTCTTGTGTTTAACGATTTTATCGCGTTGGGCTACGCTGCTGTTTTGCTGAATGATGGACATGGCAAACCCTGTCGTCCGCCCGCGTTGTTCAAGGAATTGACGGGCTGTTTTAAGGTAGGCGGTATCATCCTCGATCACTTGGTGAAGATGCAAAAGTGCGATCTCGATCTCTTCGTGACCAGGTGTAAATTCTGGCCCCTTGTCTCGGAAATCCTCCACGATTCGGTCAGCAGCGTGACGGGCAATGTTGATCAAGTCTGATCGCCCTCCGGCAATATAGTGGGCGATACCTGCTTCGATCAGATGTCCGTGACAATAGAGTTCGTGCTCAATTTGGAGATTTTGCCAGCGAACTTCAGGAAAATTAATTTGATTATAGGTATATAGATAACCATCGGGCATTTGGGCTTTCGCCAGAAGGGAAATGAATTGATCAATAAGAGAGGCAAGCCGGGAATTTGGATGCGAAGCATTGCTGCGGGATGCCGCTTCGAGCCATTTATAAGCATCCGAATCGGAAAAGAACCAGCCTTCACGAAATCCTTCCACCTCTCCTGCTGCGATCCGGAAATTTTCGATACACCCCGATGCTTCCAGCTGATCCCACTGATGAAAAATAGCCTTATGCGCATTAACTTCAAGGCGGTCATGCCAAAATCCCGCCGTTATTTTTGTGCTGGACATTTTATTCTTGTTTGTGGATGAAAGCCAGAGGCACAAGAGCCAGGAGTGAAATGAGTGATCCAACCTGGAAAATTATGGGTACGGGTATGAATCCTGCTTGACCATTGAAACTGGTTGGAATTCCAAAATTTTGGATGAGCGATGATCCGATCCAGGGACCCAGTACCATTGGGATGGCGATCCAGAAGATCATACGGATGCCCAGGAATTTACCGCGATTTTTTTCCGGTAAAAGGTCTTTAAGCCAGGCTACGGATGCAATCGATCCCGCT
>JBDRQK010000085.1:0-3699 GCA_043826315.1 Chloroflexota bacterium | reverse complement strand
GCGGTTTTTTAAGGTGGATGGCGGAAATGGCAGATTGGAAATTATCAAAATTTGGGTAAAAAAATAATAAAATTATAAGGTTTCTACTGCCTTTGATCCCACCATGTGCGCCAGGCAGCCGGGTCATCTCCCAGGTCCTGCCCGGTGATCTCACGCAGGCAGCTCAAAACGCGATGCTTTTCATTGGGGTGAGTTTCGTAAAAGGTGAGTATGTCTGGGACTGCCTGCATGCCGCTGGATCCCAACCGGCGCAATTCAGAGAGGGCACTCGAATACACACCGCGATCTGAATCTTTTAATGCGGTGATCAAGGGATCAAGTAATGCTGGACCGTTGGGTTTTATCCTTCCCAGGGAACTGACAACAACAGCTCGAACTCTGGCTTCTGGATCCTGCAGCATGGATACCAATTTATCAAAGGCCGAATCAGCCTCCTTCTCCATCTGCCCTAGGATTACAACGGTATGATAGCGTACATCGCTCGAAGGATCTTCCAGAGCCTCCAGCAATACCGGCATGGGAATGGGGTATTTTTCATGGTAATACAAATCCCACAGATCCCAGACAGCGGAGAC
Organism: Chloroflexota bacterium; assembly: GCA_043826315.1. Taxonomy (GTDB): domain Bacteria; phylum Chloroflexota; class Anaerolineae; order Anaerolineales; family Villigracilaceae; genus UBA12087. The sequence continues at coordinate 3,124 of JBDRQK010000085.1, read as the reverse complement.
ACGGATACGCTCATCTTCATCCTTGACGGCTGACAGAAGAATCTGTGGTCCTGCCAGTTGGGTTAAGGCCTGTAAGATTGCATTATTCACCGGGTAGGTGAAGGGAGCATTAGATGGACCAGGACAGGTGCTGATGATGACCATAATTCCGGTTGTTGGAGGACGAACCTGTAATATTTCAATTGTTTGAGGTGTTTTCCCAGGAAGGGTCATGGTGGCTGATCCGGTGGCCTTGGCGCCGGTGTAACAGGTGCTGGAACCGGATCCTCCGAGGTTGGAATATTGTTCACTGAGCGGCCACAGGATCAATTGGATATCCAGAGTAGCGTCACAATTTCCACCGATCTCCATCACGCTGTAGTGGCTATTCTGGAGAATGCGAGCGGCAATATCCTTTGCAGGAGGGAAGAGACCATCAAACTGCCCGAAGGTTTGTTCAACATTCAGGCAAATGGACTGGACCGATTTTGGAAGCGCAGGGGTGATGGTGGGGGACAGAGGTGTTGGTGGTAATGGTTGAGGGGTGTAATGGGATTCATATGCCATCATGGTTTTAAGGATATCTTCAGGATCTGGCACCGGCGGTGGTTTAAAGGTCGCTGCCTCGTGAGTCAGTGTTATGCGAAAGGGTGATAGGGTTCGATCTGCTGAGGTTTGCCCGCAGGCTGCCAGAAACATAAAGGCAAGGGTAAAAATAAATGACAAGAAAAATCTGATTTTCATACCATCCTCCTTAATGGATGGGCAGTATTCTTTTGTTTATATTTCATTATAGCATTGGCGAATTATGAAATTCAATAGGCTGGATAAGTTCGTTACAGTCAAGAATTCCCATAGAAAGCAAAAGAGAGAGTTCAGTGATTATACACATAGCGTCTCAATACAATGACCCAGGGTTTGTTTTGGTGAGGACCTGAGAAGATGGGCATACCTGCCTGGGGAATAGATGCAGATACATAATGGTTACCAGATTTGGGTAAGGGTTTTTCTGGCAGGTTGAGCGGTTTATATTCAAAAACATGCTGGCTGATTTCATCCTTATACTGGCAGATGGCTAACATCGCCCTTGCACCAGCGAGCTTCCAACAACAACCCCTGCCTTTCATGCGATGCACCACTAGCTTGTCCACATTGCCCTCAATGGCTCCCATACTGGAACAATGAAGCGCATAACCGCGCTGCTCCAGATCCAATAATCCATCCTGATGATGAAGAATGTACTTGTAGAAATCCATTAATTTCTCCTTCCTTTTTCCGCTTGCCTGACTGACCATTCCCATCAGTGTTTTATTCACGGCGGGTAGACCCTCCGTGCGCAGTCTCCTAACCATCGCGCGGCTCTCCTGTTTATCCTGAATAGCACGCCGCGCGGCCCGGCTCAAATGAAACCGATCCAGGACAAATTCCTGTTTGATCCCAAAACGCGCAAAGCTGTTGCGCACCCACTGGTTGCCATCCCCGCCGCTAATGAGGACGCGGGTGGTTGCCAGGTCGTAATACTGGTATGCCTTTTGAAGCAGGCTTTCCTGCCAAGCCTGTGTATTTTCACCAATGGAAGTGTGAATACACTTGTTTTCCAGCCCAAAACGCTTCTTTCCCACCATTTTTTTCCCGCTATACAAGGTGGCGACCCGCACTTCGACCGATTTCTTGTCTTCTCTTTGCAAATGCAGCCACACCCCATCGCTTTCCCCATACAATATGGGCGCCTTCACTTTACCGCCCTCTATCTGCTCACCACTTCCAAACACCCGTTCCCGTTCTGCTTCTTCCCCATCCGCAATTTGATTGCCCACCTGCCATACCATCCGCTGGATGGCGCTGTGGCTGACCTCCTCTTTCACCAGCCAGCTCAACTGACTGGCTGCTCTTCGATAGCTCCCCGTACAGGCTAAATAGGCGCCCATCTCGCGCACATTCAGGCTGTCCCGTCCATAATGCCTTACACCCAATACCTCATCCACCGGCCTGCGCCGTCTCCCTTTTTCATCTACATAAATGCGCCGCTGATAACGGATCATCCCCAGACTGCTCAGTACCTCACGCCTTTCTGTGCCAATGTTCTGCCAGCTCCCGGGTACTGTCGGTCTTATTCGTCTATCCAGCTCTTCAATCCCGGCTTGTAAAAGACTATTACCCATTTCCTGGGTGAGCCTGCTAATACCGCTTTCCAACTCTTGAAGTGCTATGCACCGCTGGTATGAAATATCCTTGCTAAAACCGTTTATGGTTATACTTACTTGGACAGAGTTTTCTGTCATCAGAGAGTTCCTTTCTTTTCTTTGTTGGTGTTGAGTTCACTCAACAAGTTTGATCGGAACTCTCTCTTTTTGCAAATGGTATTTTTATGGGAATATGATACAGTAACGGGTGTGTTATCAGGAGGATGTGTTGCTAAGCGGGAGGATCAATTAGAAAGTACACCATAACATGGAGTTCAAAGTCGGACACTGTAGAACGCTTTTTTTCTGCCGGCTTATAATTGGTTTCATTCAATAACTTTAATAGAGGAACAATTATCATGAAAATTGCAGTGACCGGCGCCCAGGGTATGCTGGGCAGCGAAGTGGTGAAAGTCTTACAAGAGCAAAGATACGAAATTATTCCTTTCCCGACGCATGCCGAGCTTGACCTGGCGGAGTTTGATAAAGTGCGTGAGTTCGTCCTGATGCACAAGCCGGATGTGGTCGTGCATCTGGCTGCCAGCCGCAACCCGGATATGGTGGAGAAAGACCCGGCCGCAGGCTGGCGCAGCAACTTCGATTCCAGCTATAACCGGGTACGCGTCCTGCTGGAGGTGGGCGGGGTAATGTGCTACGGCAGCACAGACAGCGTCTTTTCCGGGCATGACGATGAAGGACCGTATCATGAATTTTCCATTCAGTATCCGCTCAATATCTACGGGCAGACCAAGTACTCCTCCGAGCAGATCATCAAGCAAAAAATGCAGAAGTACTTCATCCTGCGCCTGCCCTGGCTGTTCGGTCTGGGTGGCCGGCCGGAGATCAACCCCATCCTCAATCTGTTCAAGAAGACCCAAGCCGGAGAGAAAACAGTGGTTGGTAGTGATATGTGGTCCTCAGCCTGCGCCACTGTGGACGTGGGTTGGGCGATCAGCAAGATC
>JBDRQK010000084.1:0-4466 GCA_043826315.1 Chloroflexota bacterium | reverse complement strand
ATTTCAATCTTGCAATAGTACTCATCGCTATTGCCTCGATTTCCATATTGGAAATGCGCGCTCGCTGGCTTGTTGTGGGTCTTTGGATTGGATATGTTTTATTGGGTCTGTCATTTCCCTCACTTATATCGTCGCATATTTATTATGACCTGCCATTGGTCGGGATCACGGCAATTTCACTTGCCCCTCTTGGTATGCTCCTGCTTTCCAAGATAGCGAAACAAGGTTTCTTCTGGCAGACTCTCTTTATCGGTGCCGCCTTGATAGCCATAGCCTACTCAGTTTTCATGTCCCGTAAAGCAATTGTTGCTTACGACTTCAGCAAGGAACCTCAAAAATGGGAGCAGTTGGGAGCAAAGTTACAGGGTCGGAGCATCGGTTTGACAGATGATTACAACATGCGCCTGGCTTATTTCGGAAACAAAGTCATCACAGGGTTCATGCAATATTATGATTGGGCAATGGTTGAAATGGCAGGAAAAGAATTCGATGTAAATTCACCCAACCTGGAATTCTTCCAGAGTAAAGTGAAAGATTATGATTACTTCATTGTGACACTTTTTAGAGAGTTCGAGCTGCAACCCTACTTAAAGGACATCTTATATAATAATTACCCGATCTTTATTCAAAGTGATTGGTATGTGGTCTTTGACTTGCGCCATCCATTAATAAGTACTCCATGATCGATATTTATTGCAATGCCCAAGAGGCATCTCATCAATCCCGCCGCCGCTGCTGAGCCCATCCGCTGAACTGACCAAAGCTCTATTGTCTTGGGAGATGTCCTGACCTCTTTTCCCAACAATCTCCCCCCTTTTCCCTATTGGAAAACCTGCAATAATTTGATACAATTTGGACAATCGTTATGCGATTAATAACATACCCCTTTGGAGGAAGACTCATGCCTGATCATATCTGCTCTGTCTGCAAGCAACCGGCCGAAAATATAATTAAGACGCGCTGGTTCTGCCATGAACATTTCACGTCTGCCACCCACCAGCGTCCGCATGCCTGGCGCAGCTTTGTGCTGCTGATCATCGCCCAGATCGTATTTGTCGGGCTGGTCTACCTGTTGGATGCAGGCATAAAACCCGTCCTGGGGGGTTCAGCCCTGGTATGGGCCGGTGTCTTGATGGCTCTGATCCCGGCAGCCATCTGGATGGTTTTTTTCTACCTGCAGGATCGCATCGAGCCGGAACCCAGGGGTTTCATCCTGGCGGTTTTCCTGCTGGGCGGCTTGCTGGCAGCTGCCATTGGCACCCCATTGCTTGAAAATATTTTCCATATTTCCAAATGGATCTATGCCGATACCGCCGCCACGATCCTTGGCAGCATCCTGGTAGTGGGTTTTTCCCAGGAGTTCTTAAAATATGCCGCCGTCCGCTATAGCATCTATCGTTCCGCAGAATTCGATGAAGCCACCGATGGTGTCATCTACGCCACCGCTGCAGGTCTGGGCTATGCCACCCTGCTCAACATTCAATTTGTCATCTCCAACGGAGGCGTGGATCTTGGTGCAAGTGTCATCCGCATGGCTGTTGTCGCCCTGGCGCATGCCAGTTTTGCCGCCATCACCGGTTACTTCCTGGGTCGGGCTAAATTCGAACAGGAGCCCATCTGGTGGATGCCACTCGGATTGACATTGGCAGCCACGGTCAACGGTCTTTTCAACTGGCTGCGCGGGCGCGTCGTCCAAAGCGGGATCAGCCTGACCAGTGCTTCATCCAACCCCTGGATGGGGTTGATACTGGCAGCCGCGCTCGCCATCATCACAACAGGCATCATCCTGTGGCTGGTGCGCCGTGATATTCGTTCAGCGTTGGCGTCAGAGACCGGGAGGTTGTCATGACAGAATCTTCAAGTACTTCCAATACCCTATCCCTGGGTGACCGCTTCTCGGACTGGGTGGTGGTTGCCATCACGCTGGTGGCCTTGCTGGCTGGTTGGTTCTTCAAATCCAGCGTCGAAAATCGCAGTGTCCTGTTTCAATCTTCAGCCATCCAAGCGCAAATCCCACAAGGTTGGCATACAAGTGTTCCCCAGGGGGATGATGTCCTGCAAGTTAACGATCCCCTTTCCACCGGCTTCGGTACGACCTATAGTGTAAAGGTCATCCCGATCGAGGCAGGTTCTGCGGTTGGGCAGGCAGCCAGCCTGTTAACCCTGCAGCGCGGCCAGCTATTGACAGCTTACCGGGTGCTGGAACAAAAAAAGGTCACGGTCTACGGAAAACCAGCCTATGAATTGAGTTATGTCTTCGTTGAGACCGATCCCAACCTGACCCATGGGGATCTCCCCAACATTGTTCTCGGACTGGATTATATCTATCTCAGCGGAGACCATGCTGTTGTGGTCACCTACTGGGCTGACAAGCAAAACTTCGAGTATGATCTCGGACGTTTTCAACTCTTTCTGAAATCCCTGGAGTTTTAATGGAGACCAACATGAAATTGTATAAAGTAAACCGAATTCTGGTTATGGTGGTCATACTGGTGTTGGTTTCCCTGGCTTGTGGAACTTCCAACCCACCCGTACAGACCCAGGCGCCACAATCCCAACCAACCCCGACTAACCCACCTCTTCCCAAACCAAATGATAATGGCCAGACTGGCAGCAGCCGGACAGATCTGATCGCAGCCACTGTCCAGATCTATGGTCTTGTCACAATAAATGGTCAATTATCCCCGATCTATTCAGGCTCGGGAACCATCATCAGTTCAAACGGGCTTATCTTGACCAATGCCCACGTTGCCAGTCCGGCCTCACAGGGCGATACCAGTGATGAACCGGACGCCCTGGCTATCGGTGTGATGGACAAAGAAGATAAACCCCCCGTCTTTTTGTATTATGCCAATGTCAAAGCAGTGGATGGCTACCTTGACCTGGCGGTTATTCAGATCACATCCACCATGGACGGTGCTTATGTTGACCCGGACAGCCTGAACCTGCCTTATGTTCAAATGGGCAATTCTGACGACCTGCATGTCGGTGATCACATCGATATATTTGGATTCCCTGGAATTGGCGGCGACACCATCACCTTTACAGATGGCAATGTATCCGGCTTTACTTCCGAAGATGGCATTGGTGACCGTGCCTGGATCAAGACCGACGCCACCTTTGCCGGTGGAAATTCAGGCGGTTTGGCGGCAAATGACGCTGGTTATATTATCGGTGTCCCGACCATCGCCAGCTCAGGATCCGAAGGAAACATCACGGACTGCCGCGTGGTTCAAGATACCAATGGCGACGGAGAGTTGGATTCCGGGGACACCTGCATCCCCATTGGCGGCTTCATCAATGGGCTTAGACCTGTCAACCTGGCTCTGCCGCTGATCAAGGCTGCTCAATCCGGGCAGCAGTACGCCAGCCCCTTTGGAGGTTCCGATCAACCCACTTCGAACGGTAGCGGTAATGAAGCCTTCGGGCAGATCACATGGTACACCGGCTCTGGCGGAGCAAACTGCGAGATGGTCGACCAGGTGAGCTCCTTCCCATCCGGCACCTATTCCATGGCTGCCGCTTTCGATTTCAGCGGCATGACAGATGGTGAACCCTGGGCGGAGGAGTGGACGGTTGACGGCGATGTTTTGTATAGCAGTGATTACGTCTGGAACCTGGGTCGTCGGGGTACAACCTACAGTTGTTTATACAATGAGACCCAACCCATGCCGGATGGCAATTATCATGTTGAATTCTATGCCGGTGAAAATTATGACCGTCTGACCCAGGGAGATGTCACCGTTGGCGGAGGTGGCGGCAGCAACCCCAACCCGAATGTTGACCGGGGTGTGGTGACAGTATTTGGCCAGGTTTATGACGTCAACAGCAATAATCCGCTGCCAGACGCAGAGGTCTACGTACTTAACCCGGGAACTACCTATGCCAATTGGAAAGCCAACAATTATGCCGATGCAGATATTTATTCATTCACCACTTCAGATTACCAGGGGAATTACACCCTGCCTGATAAGTTGGCGCTAAATATTGGCTACACATTCGTTGTCTACAAGGACGGCTATTCGATCACGTTTGGTGATGACCTGGTCTGGACAGATCAAGACCCGCTGAATTACCAGATGGATATATCCTTGTCCAACTGAGTCGCAAGTCATCCTCCCGCTTCAATTAATACTGAAACGCCCGAACCGGTTCGGGCGTTTCTTGTTCCAGAAGTATGTTTCTCCTCAATCAGTAGGGCAAAAAAGGGACAAGGATCCTTTTCAATAAATTTTAATACTATTTAATTCAATAGAGTTAATCTGTCCTTTATCCAGTAAATTGCTTCCCTTAATTTCGACATCTCCGAGTGGCTGAGAGATCGGTCAACCGGATGGTCTTCATCAACTCCGCGGCTTCAATCTGTAACTTGCCGGCGCGCTCGAGCAGGTCAGATTTCAAGGACAGGCACCTCTACGATCTGCTGGCGTTCCGGTCCAACCGAGGCATAACGGACACGAACTCCG
>JBDRQK010000083.1:0-3010 GCA_043826315.1 Chloroflexota bacterium | reverse complement strand
ACCAGCCAGAGAGGAAATTCGTCATTTCCAGCCGGGACAGGTGTGTGGGTGGTGAATACATTGCCCGGGCGGGTCTTTGCACGGGCTTCTTCGAAAGTGAGGCCTTCCGCCACCAGCTCACGGGCACGTTCCAGGGTCAGGAATGCAGAATGACCCTCGTTCATATGCCAGACCTGGGGGTCATAACCCAATGCGCGCAGAGCTTTCACACCACCCACTCCCAGCATGATCTCCTGCATCACGCGCAGGTCCCTATCGCTCCAATACAGGCGCGCTGTCAGTTTGCGGTCGGTTGGAGAGTTGGCAGCATAATCGCTGTCCAGCAGGTATAACGGCACCCGCCCGACTCGCAATTCCCAGATGCGGGCTGAGACCGTCCGGTCCGGGAATTCGACAGCAATGCTGAGGGGTTGACCGTCTTCCTTTAATACCAGCACGATGGGAAGGTTGTTGAATGTAATTGGATTGTTCTGAGCCTCCTGCCAGCCATCTTCAGAGATGCGCTGGGAGAAATATCCCTCGGCATATAAGAAACCAATGCCCACCAGGTTCAAGCCCAGGTCGCTGGATCCTTTCAGATGATCGCCGGAGAGCACACCCAACCCGCCTGAGTAAATGGGCAGGGTCTCATGAAGCCCGAATTCCATGGAAAAATAAGCGACCGTCTTGTTACTGTCTTGAGGATGCTCCCTTGTGAACCAGGGTGTTTCATTACCAAGATAGGCATCAAAATCTGCAAGGACCTTATCATACTGTTCGAGATAATGATTGTTCTGGGAGGCTGCATTGATCTCACTGCGCCCCACCTGGCGCAGGAACAACAACGGGTTGTGATTCAGGTTCTCCCAGAGTTCCTGGTCTATTTTGCTGAACAGGCGTTGTGCATCCGGGTTCCAGGTCCACCACAGGTTGTAAGCCAGTTCCCCAAGGCGGGTGATGCGACGAGGCAGATCAAAATGGTTGGGTATCTTTGTGCGAAAAGTGGGCATATTTTTTCCTTATTAATAAATTTGCGCGGTTATGATACCACAGCTGATATTCCAGAGACGCACAATTATTCGGGTATACAAACACCATCGCTTACGACACATTACTGAATGACCAAGAATGCAGGATAGCCTTTTTTCATCAAACCCATTTTGGTATACAATTACCCCATGACCGAAACAGTCCAGCTTATGGTCACCTGCCTGATCGACACCTTCTTCCCGGAGGTGGGCGAAGCCATGCTCAAAGTCCTTGAGCGACTCGGCGTGAGTGTGGAGTTCCCAAGCGATCAAACCTGCTGCGGTCAACCAGCTTTTAACGCCGGTATGCGCAGCGAAGCCCTGCCGCTGGCCAGGCATACCATCCAGGTTTTTGAAGCCAGCAGCGGACCCATCATCATCCCTTCCGGATCGTGTGCTGTCATGCTCCGGCACGGATACCTGGAGTTGTTCGCTGAGGACCCGTCCTGGTTGGAACGTGCACAGAATTTGGCAAAGCGCAGTTTTGAATTCAGCGAATACCTGGTTGATCACCTGGGAGTTACGGATGTGGGTGCAACTTTTCCAGGCAAATTGAGCTACCATGCCTCCTGCCACCTCTTGCGTGGCCTGGGGGTTGATCGTCAACCGCGCCGACTGTTATCCAATGTGCACGGGGCAGAGCTGATAGAGCTTCCACATGTCGACGAATGCTGCGGATTTGGAGGTGTCTTTTCTGTGGAGCACCCGGAGCTTTCAGCCGAGATGCTCAAGCGTAAGATCTCCAATCTTGAAACAACTCAAGCACCCACCCTGGTTGTATGTGACACCGGCTGCCTGATGCACATTCAAGGTGGATTGAAACGCCAGGGCAAAACACAGCAGGTCGTGCATATCGCAGAAATTCTTGCCAACCGGGAACCATCCCAATGACGAAGAATGCATTTCGGGAAAGCATCCGCAACTCGATTGCTGACGAAGCCTTGCAGGCTGCCCTGGACGGAAACGCCGAGCGACGCTGCCAGGGTCGTGTGAGTGCCTTTGCCTCGCTGCCTGACCACAGTCAACTCCGCCAACGCGCCCATGCCATCCGCAGCGAGGTGATAACTCATCTGGAAGATTACCTCGCGCGCTTCATTGAACAGGTTAAATCCAACGGTATCCAGGTTCATCGTGCTGCAGATGGGGAGGAAGCTGTTCGCATCTTCTTGGAAATTGCCAACAGCCACAATGCCAGGCTGGTTGCCAAGTCCAAGTCGATGGTCTCGGAGGAGATCAACCTGAATCATGCCCTGGAAGAGGCAGGTTTGCGCGCTGTGGAAACCGACCTGGGTGAATACATTGTGCAATTACGCGGCGAGCGACCCAGCCACATCATTACGCCTGCCGTACATTTGCGCAGACATGAAGTCGGAGCACTATTCCATGAGAAGCTGGGCGTTCCCTACACGGAAGACATCCCTGCGCTGACGAATACCGCCAGACAATTGTTGCGCGAGGTCTTTCTGACTGCGGACATTGGCATGTCGGGTGTCAACTTTGGCGTGGTCGAAACGGGAACACTTTGTATTGTCACCAACGAGGGCAATGGACGCATGGTCACCAGCCTGCCGCCGGTGCATATAGCCATGATGGGCATGGAGCGCCTGCTTCCGAACCTGGATGACCTGGCCTTATTCCTCTCGCTCTTGCCACGTTCTGCCACTGCCCAGAAATTGAGCGTTTATACCAACCTGATCCACAGCCCGCGAAGAGATACAGATACGGAAGGACCACAAGAACGCCACCTGATCCTACTAGACAACGGACGCAGCCGATTGCAAGCCTCCGGATTGCAGGAAGTGCTGCTGTGCATTCGTTGTGGTGCCTGCCTGAATGCCTGCCCGGTCTTTCGCGAGATCGGAGGGCATGCCTACGTGGGTCTGGATGGGTCCATTGCCCCTTACCCCGGCCCGATCGGCTCGGTGGTCTCTGCAGGACTTTTCGGTGCGCAAGAATTTGGGCACCTGGCGCAGGCGTCGAGTCTGTGTGGAGCCTGCCGGGAA
>JBDRQK010000082.1:0-4237 GCA_043826315.1 Chloroflexota bacterium | reverse complement strand
GAGATGGTCAATTACCTATGGATAATTATCAGGTGATCAGGTGTGGTGCATCCTTTTTTCCCGCTGTCTGGCCGATAACCCCTTGCAAAGTTTATCTGAGCATTTCAATCATGAATTTCATTTCCCGCAACCATTTTGTTGGATACCCTAAAAATTCCTGATAGCGGTTGAGGTAGGCAGGTTAACGGATCTGGCATCTAACTCGTTATCTATTTAATGAAGAAATCCGGAGTTCAATCTCTCCGGATTTCTTCATTCTGGATGTGATGATCATTGATCTTGATCAAATTTGGTTCAGTCCGGGTTGTCTCCAGGCTGGCAATCCCCGCTATAGTATTCGATCTCGCTGCAGAAAGAGCCATCCTTGAAGCGGCAGTTGCCGATATTGCCATCGCTGGTCTCCATTGTGCCACCCTGCTGTTCACAGTAGGAGAACTCCTGTCCGCAACGCCCTGCCAGCAGATCCCAGGTTGCACAGCGTGTGTTGTCGGGAAAGATACAATCGCTATCCTGACCACCGTTGCGGTCAACGAGTTCGGTTGAATAACCCAGTTCCTGGCAATAGACATCTGCCGGGTTAGCCAGTCCGATCGGGGCGATTTTCGTTGGGTTGGCTTGATTTCCTGCACAGGCTGTTAAAGCCAATATTACGACCAGAAGGGGTATCAATTTGTGGGAAAAATATTTGGCCTTCATTATTAGCTCCTTTCCATATATATTGTTTGTGAAATCCATCGCAAATTAGACGAAGGAGGAACAGATTTTGTTCCATTAAAAGTATCCAATCATATTGCCATGAGGTTGAGGGGTGGGGAAGTGCAGCGAATTAAACTTACCAGGGAATGTAGTCAGCTTGGCATAGGCAATATGATTTAGTCCTGTATCTTTTCGCTTGCCAGCCATGCGAAGGTTTAAGATCTTCGCAAGGGTTTAGATCAACACGTTGTATAATTTCATTCGTGCAGAAGGTTTTTTTATAAAAAATTTTCTTCATACAGAAAATGATTGAGAAAAAGACATCGATTATGAAAAAATGGTCAGACGGCTATGTCAACGCCAACGGTATCAGCGTCCATTATTATCGTACCGGAGGCGACAAACCTCAGGTGGTCTTAAATCACGGCGCCATGGACGATGGACTGTGCTGGACACACCTCGCCAAGGAGCTGGAAGCCGATTACGACCTCATCATGCTGGACGGGCGTGGACACGGTCTCTCCGATAGTGGTGCAGGCGATTACCATCCTGGAACGCGTGCCAGAGATATGGCTGAAGTCATCCTGGCGCTGAGACTGGAGGATCCCGTGGTGGGAGGCCATTCCCTGGGGGCGGATGGTTCCATGCACCTGGCTGCGCTTTACCCAGACATCCCGCGCGCCATCTTTCTGGAAGACCCCCCGATCGTCATGCCCGGTGAACCAATTTTTGGTGGTGAAATGGGCTCCCAAGGAGACAGAGTCTTAAAGTTGATGATCACTGTTATGAAAACTATCAAGATCCTGCCAAAATTCATGGGGATATTTCTAGCCAGGAAAATGATGCCCAATTCTCCCGAAGATGAGATCATTCCGTGGCTCGATTCAAAAAAGCGGGTAAGCAACGATTTCTTGAAAAGTATGAAGATCGCTGACACGATGAATATATCTGCTCAATTTGATACACTCAAGAAAATCAAGGTTCCCACCCTTTTGATCATGGGAGACCGGGAAAAAGGATCCATTGTTTCCACACAAGTGGCTCAAGAAATGGGCAAGATCCTTCCTGATCTACAGGTAACCCACCTGGAAGGTGCCAATCATGATATCCGTCGCGCAAAATTTGATGAATATTTGCTTGTTTTGAAGAAATTCCTTAGAGAAGCTTATCATTGAAATAGAAAGGGGTATCCATGAAAAACATCACAGAATTGATCGGACAAATGACCCTGCAGGAGAAGGCTTCCTTATGTTCGGGCAGGGATTTCTGGTATCTGAAAGGCATCGAACGCCTGGGGATACCTTCCATCATGGTCACAGATGGTCCGCACGGTTTGCGCAAACAAGCCGGGGATGGCAACCAGGCTGGTTTAACCGACTCGGTTCCCGCCACCTGTTTCCCGACCGCTTCGGCATTGGCTGCCACCTGGAACCGGGATCTGATCTACCGGGTCGGCCAGGCATTGGGGGAAGAATGCCGCCAGGAGAAAGTTGCTGTAATTCTTGGCCCGGGTGCCAACATCAAGCGCTCCCCGTTGTGCGGACGCAACTTTGAATACTTCTCGGAAGACCCCTACCTGGCAGGTCAGATGGCCAGCAGCCACATCAACGGAGTGCAAAGCCAGGGGGTCGGGACATCGCTCAAGCATTATGCCGTTAACAACCAGGAATACCGCCGCATGGTGATCGATGCCATTGTGGATGAACGCGCCCTCCGGGAGATCTACCTGGCGGGTTTTGAGATGGCGGTCAAGAAAGCCCAGCCCTGGACGGTGATGTGTGCATACAACAAGGTTAATGGTACCTATTGCGCCGAACATGAAACCCTGATAACCACCTTATTAAAGGAAGAATGGGGTCATACCGGCCTGGTGGTCACCGATTGGGGTGCCATGAATGACCGTGTGGCGGGATTGAAAGCCGGTGTCGAACTCGAAATGCCGGGTGTTGCCAACGGAAATGACGCCAGCCTGGTGGCGGCTGTACAGTCCGGGGAATTGGACGAAGCGATCCTGGACCGGGCGGTTGAGCGCATCCTGGCGCTGATATTCAAAGCCGGGGAGAGCCTGGCTGCAGATTTCACCTATGACCAGGAAGCTCACCATGCTTTGGCACGCCAGGTCGCCGCCGAAGGGGCTGTCCTGCTCAAGAATGAAGACGCCATTTTACCCCTCAAAACCAATGCCAGCATCGCATTGATCGGACGCTTTGCCAGGTCCCCGCGCTACCAGGGCGCTGGCAGTTCCTTGATGAACCCGACCCGCCTCGACAACCTGTATGACGAATTGAGAGCAAGTTTTGGGGGCGGGAATATCTCCCATGCCGATGGTTACACGGAGAAGGGTGACCAGGCGGATGAAGCCCTGATCCAGGCTGCCCTCGATATTTCCAGGGCTGCGGATGTGGTCGTGGTCTGTGCCGGGCTGACCGACATGGATGAAGTGGAAGGCCTGGACCGCACCCATATGAAACTGCCCATCGGGCATGACGCCCTCATCCGTGCCCTGGCAGCTGCCCACAAAAAAGTTGTTGTCGTCTTGAGCAACGGTTCCCCTGTCGAAATGCCCTGGGCGGAGAACGTCTCCGGCATTTTAGAAGGCTACCTGGGCGGGCAGGCGGGTGCCGGCGGCATGGCGGATATCTTATGCGGTCGTGTCAACCCGGGCGGCAAGCTGGCAGAGACCTTCCCACACAAGCTTGAAGATAACCCCAGTCATTATTATTTCCCCGGAGGTCCCGTTGCCGTGGAATACCGCGAGAGTATCTATGTCGGCTACCGTTATTATGACAAGGTCGCCCAGGACGTGCTCTTCCCGTTCGGTCACGGCTTGAGTTACACCACGTTTGCATACCGCGATCTGAAACTCAGCCGCTCTAGGATATCCGACACGGATGGACTTACAGTAACCCTGAAAGTCCGGAACACCGGGAAGGTGCGCGGGCAGGAGATCGTCCAGCTTTACGTACGGGATGTTGAATCAACAGCCTTCCGCCCGCAAAAAGAGTTGAAGGGTTTTGCCAAGGTCGATCTGAAGCCTGGTGCAGAGACCAGGGTGAGCCTTGAGCTGGATCGACGCGCTTTCGCAACCTACAACACCGACCTCAAAGATTGGACTGTCGAAGCGGGTGAATTCGAGATCCTGGTAGGGGCTTCCTCGCGCGATATCCGTTTAAGCGCCAGCCTGGAAGTCACCTGCGACCACCAGGCTGCCCCCATCCCCGAACGGGATGGCTGCCCGGCTTACCATTATTTCCCCAAGGGTGCATCGGTCAGCCAGAATGATTTTGAAAGCCTGCTCGGCAAACCACTTCCTGCCAACGTTGGCTCAAAAAAAGGAAGCTACAGCATCAATACACCCGTTGGTGATATGACCGATTCGTGGGTGGCGCGCTGGCTGCATGCTTATATGAGCAAACAGATCTTAAAATTGATGGCGGGCAAGGAAGACACCCCCACCGCCCTGTTGATGGCTTCAATGGTCAAAGAAGCCCCCATGAGATCCATCCTGATGGCAGCGGATGGAGGCATCACACGCCCCATG
>JBDRQK010000081.1:0-17578 GCA_043826315.1 Chloroflexota bacterium | reverse complement strand
GGTTTGTCCATATCGCTGTCTGTCAGACGTTGGATCAGGGGTAAGGCACCATGCCCTTTGAGTTCGATCTTTCCAAAGGATGTCAGATCAAATAAGCAAACCCGCTCACGAGTAGCCTGGCTTTCCTGTCTTAGTCTTTCGAAATAAGGTGGTTTATTCCACCCCCATTCTCGTTGGTCTGCTCCAGCCCTGCGCCAGGCTTTTCCGGGTTGACAGAAATTAACCCGCTCCCAGCCGAATTTTTCTCCGAAGACTGCGCCTTGTTCCATCAACCGTGAGTGAAGTGGGCTGATGCGGTGGGGACGAGCCCATTCATTTTCATCATTGGGAAACCGAAGACGGTAATAGTATTTAACTCCTTCCCGTGTCCGCTCGGTGGCGTATTCAGGGTTGTTGTAATAATTACCAAAGCGGGTAGCCTGGAAACCATATATATCCTGGGATGTTTTTCCTTCAAGAATCCATTCAGATATCAGTCTGCCGATACCACCCGCGCCTCCAAAACCGTTCAAAGACATTCCAGCAGCGATCCACATGTTTTGGACGCCTGCCATTGGTCCAAGCATGGGTGTGGAATCCGGTGTATATGCCCCAGGATGACAGACCAGGGAAACGATCCCAGCTTGTTCCAGGAACGGCAGGCGGCGAATTGCTCCTTCGAGAAGTTGTTCAAACCGACCCATATCTGCTGGAGTTGTTGTACCGCCATGTTCCCATGGAACTCCATCCACCCAACGCGCCAAGGGATCAGGTTCATATCCGCCAACCACCAAGCCACCTGCTTCTTCGCGCATGTACACCAAGTTATCCGGATCACGCAGGCAGGGCGTTTCGTGTGGAAATTCATGACCGGGAACTGCTTTAAGAGCCACGTGCTGGTGATCAACCGGTGATGATGGGATATGCAAGCCAGCCATCGAAGCCACCCGGGGTGCCCAGATACCGGCTGCGTTAACAAGATGTTCGGTCTTTACAGGTCCGTGGTCTGTCATAACAGTCTGAACAGCCCCAGTTTTGGAAAGTTGGATACCGGTAACTCGCACACCGGTTTGAATAGTGACACCCATTTCCTTGGCTAAACGAGCCATCGTTGTGGTTGTAATATAGGGGTCCAAATGACCATCGCGTGGTAGGTAAAAAGCTCCATAAAGATTGTCTGCTGTTATCTGGGGCATGATCTTGAGTGCCTCAGATGGCGTGATGACATCCACATCCATACCGTTAGCCTTTGCCCTGCTGACGCTGCGCTGTAATTCTTTCAATTGCTCGGGGCTTGAGGCAACACGCAAGCTGCCGACATGTTCAAATAGTCCTAATTCACTGTAGAGTTCGATACTGTACATGCGAAATTGCATAAGAGTTTGTGAAGTGGCAAATTGGGTAACCAATCCGGCTGCATGCGCAGTCGCTCCACTGGCAATTTCATCTTTTTCCAAAAGCATAACATCTGTACATCCGGCTTTTGCCAGGTGATAGGCAATATTTACCCCGACAATTCCTCCACCAACGATGACGATCTGTGCTTGATCTTTCATAGCTACGACCTGCCTTTTTTATGAATTGGTAAATAAAATAATTTTGGGAAAGTCGCCCAAGATTACGGTGTGGAAAATTGTTTTGAATGCGAAATGATGATATCTACAGAATGAGAAAACAATTGCCCGTAGGCTTCCTCGTCAATGCCATTATCGGTGATCAATGCATTAATTTGTCCCAGGGAGGCAACTTCATAATTGGAAACCACACCCCATTTTGAATGATCGGTAACCACTGCTTTAAGACCACGAGTGCGTTCGATCATCATGCGAATGATCTCCGCTTCAGAATTGGTTGGGACTGTGCACCCATATTTTGGACTGATCCCATCCACCCCAAAGAATAATTTATCTGCATAAATCTGGGATAAATTATTTAATGCAAATTGTCCTGTGACGGCACTCACTTTTTTATTTAGATTCCCACCCAGTAATATTATTTCAAAACTCACATCATTCTCAAAGTCGGTGACCGCCGTCATATTGTTGGTTATCACTGTAATGTGGGCGTCTTTTGGCAAATGTTTAATGATCTGGGTTGTGGTGCTGCCGCTATTGATAAAAACTACATCCCCGTCAGCGATCATGTTCGCGGCAAGAGCGCCTATTTGCTGTTTTTCATCAGGAAAACTGATAGCTCGAGTATCGTAGGCTGATTCGAGATTCATACGGGTTTGAAGGATTGCCCCGCCCGAAGTTCGTTCCAGAATATTTTCATTTTCCAACTGTTCCAGATCCCGCCTGACAGTCGCTTCGGAAGTCTCAACCAGGTTACTTAATTCGGTCAAGCTCGCAATCGTGTGAATTGAGAGAAAATCTTGAATGAGCTTGCGTCTTTGTGCTGGAATTAAGTTTTTACTCATAAGAGGTTAATCCAGTATTAATTGATGGATAATAATTGTAGTGTTATTTAAGTCATGCCCCGACCCAAGGAGATGGTTTTATTTAGGATCTTCCCAATGATTCCTGATGTATGAAAAACACTAGTTCTACAAACACAAAACATAAGCATTATTCTGATATTTCCGGTTAAATTATATATATTATACAGAACTTTGCAAACAATTGCAAATATTTGAAAAATTTAGTTTTTATTCCCTTGTTCTGGAAAAGCACAATCATAAAAGAAATTAGGACTTTCCTCACACTGGCAACCTAAAACATCAATATAAAGTTATGCAATAAATTAAAATATTTTTACCCCCAAATCAGATTTTTTGATTATCTTCGAACTTCAATTAGCCATAGGGGGAATTCACCTGAATCCAGTTTCTCGACAGCCCGGCCCCAGCGTTCGATTGCCCAACCCCAGAAATCGTATTGGATCTTGGAGATCTTAGCCTGGATGGCAGCCCAGAGTGTCCAACCGACATCCGACATGATCATATTCAATTTCATACGGGCAAGTTTTGCTTCAGTAACAATTCCAAAATATTCCTGGCATAATTCGCGAATTTGATCTTCGTTATATTCCAATTCCTGGCTGGTATTTCCTAACTCAAAATAAGGGTCGTTGTTCCCGCTGTATTCATAATCAATGATGTGTAAACATGTGCCGTCATCGATATAGTTTTCAGCCAGGAGGTCATTATTGCATGGCAGGGTCACAACTGGATGAACCGATAGAGCTTCCTCAATTTTGTTAACGGTAGCCAACCTTTCTAGAAAGCCAAGAGGCATTCGAATATCATGTTTCTTGCATATTTCAATATAATATTCAGTCAATCGGAACATATTGAAATCATTCAAAAAACGCGGCCCAGCATGAAGTTGTTTGATGGACTTAGCGATCCGTTTGGGCATTCCAGGAACATTAAGTTCATATTTTGACATGGTCTTGCCGTCCAAGAATTCCAGCACCATCACATCAAATTCTGGTAAATGATATATAACCTTTGGCCCAATGCCAGACTGGGAAGCTGCTTTAGAATTGTAATATTCATTCTTTCTATCAATAGCCAGAAGATTGGTGCTTTCTCCAGGGACCCGGACAAAATATGGGATCCCTTCCACAGTCACTTTATAATTTGAATTTGTCAGTCCACCAGAGATGGGCTCAATTATGAGAGACTTCCCCTGCCAAGCGCCGATCTTTGATAAAATCTTATTGACCAATGGCATTAAATCCTCCTGCTCGATTACCACCTGGATATTTATTATTGAAATTGAATGAACCTATGCTCTTCCTCCCGGGCACTTCCCATTTCCATCATAATTATCTTAGATTGAAACCATGTCGAAATTTATATTTAAATAAAATTGCTTTATAAAATTTCAATCTTAGCAATACCTAAATAAGGGAAAATTAAATTAAAAATAGAAGTTGAGTGATCTGGAGAACGGTGTATGGAAGAAAAGTTTGGTCAGTGCCTGCAACAGGCACTGACCAAAATGAAAAAGCAATAATGTTATTCGGGGGGGATCTCCTTGAAGGCGAAGTCCACATTGATGCCACGTGATTTTTGGGCCTGCTTATAAAGTAGATACCAGATGGCTGAGAAAACCAAAACTCCGAAGACGACTCCGTAAGCCAATCCGCTGGTTAATCCGAGTTGTGGATATAACATGAACATCATAACCATAACACCACCAAGGATAAACCCAATTGCACCCAAAACGGTCACCAAAGGCGTGTTACCGATTTTATACTTCGCTCCTGGGGATGCTTCGTAGACATCTTTGGCACGATAAGGTAACAAAGCTCCTGCCAGACATGTAATTACGAAGACATATCCACAGGCGAAAGTCACACCTAATGTCAACCCTACCCAACCTGGGTATAGGTTATAAACCAAAATTACTGGAATGCTGGCAATAAAGTAAGCTATATGTGCATTCATAGGTGTGTGGAAACGGTCGTCAACCTTGCTGAACCATTCTGGAAGTACCCGGTCAAGGGACATGGCTACCATGACACGAGTCATACCGATATAACAGTTGTGAACGATCTGGTGCGAGTTAAGGATATATCCCAGGCTGATAATTAGGATGACAATCGGACTGGCTGATAGGGCTACTGCAATTATGTTTGGCCACAGCCAGAATCCGGAAATTGTTGCCTCTCCAACACCTGACCAGTAGCCTGCTCCGGCTACATACAAGAATTCTGATCCAACAGCCTTCTCAAGGGCAGCAGCCAGGATTGCAAGTAGTACACCAGCAAAGATCAAAGAACCAACAATGATGAATGACTGGCTCTTGAAGGAGCGTGCATTTTTGATCTCACCATTTTGCTGGGCACTGTAGGTAGCCCATTGCAGGGATGTCCATGCAATGGGGGCAACCAGCAATGTTGCCAGTAAGCTGAACGGAGGATTAAGATTGATTCCGGCGGCGATTGACGCGTCCTTTGCAGTTTGAACAAAATCATTGACGCCACTTAAAACCAAAGCAAAGTTATCGATCTTAACCATTGAGGTGCTCGGGTTTCCTAAGAAGAGAACGAGCAACATTGAAAAGAAAGCTAGCAGCGTAAAACCAATCATAACGGTTTGGAAGCGGACGTAATTTTTGAAACCGCTTATGAGAATGATCATTGCAATAAAGGCATTCAATATGCTCGTGACGATGATCCCTGTTGATGAGGTGAACCATAAACCCAGGTTTGCCATGGCAGCGCTGCCTGTTGTCGCCCCCAGCCCCAGGAATAAAGGTGCAAACCCCAGGTAGGATAAAAGCCAACCAGAAAGGGCTACCCATTGCAATATCCAGATCACATAACCAGACATCACCACAGTGAAAGCAACACCACCACCGAATACGCGACTCTGGAAGACATAATCTCCGCCAGACCGTGGGAGTGCCGTGGAAAGCCAGACATAAACAAAAGCAATTGGTATCTCTATTACCATTGCAAGCAGAATACCCCAAACCAATTTGCCACCAGGTAAAGCACCTGGTGCCCACAGGTATGTCCATGGGAATATCAATCCCATTGTGAGAACATTGTAAACAAATGCAGAGAGGGGGGACATGACCCGGACAAGGCCGGATGCTTTTCTGGTAAAGACTTCAGGTTTTGCAGTCGTCATAATTATCTCCTTTGGTGGATTTGATGTGACAATTAAAAAACGTGAAACTGACCAAATTTATTATGTCTAATTCTAGACTTCACCTCCTTTTTTGTAAAAAAATCACAGATGCATTTATGAATTCCAAATGCCTAATAAAAGAAGAAGAGGTAACCGGTTATTCGTAGTTGCCTCTTCTTCTATCCTTAGCCGCTTGTCATTTGGGACCCAATAATTTCGCCATCGGAAAAATTCACCAAACAACCTCGCAGGATGCCTTCTCCATATTCACTTCCCGGATTTATACAAGTCGTACGTCCGATCTTGGCTACCGATTGTGATTCATGAATATGTCCGTGCAGGCCGAGCATAGGTTTGTATTTTTCTATTGCATCTCGAACAGATTTACTGCCAGCTCCTTTCATGATCATTTGACCAGATTGTATGATCGGTTCTGGGGGGTCTTTTTCCCAATCGAGCATCGGGCAAGTATCCAAGGATGAATTCACTGGAGGGTCATGAAAATTGAATATGGCACATCTAAGATCTGGTACTTTCACAACCATCTGTTCGATCATTTCTCCCAAATGTTCATCGGTGACTTCACGTGGAGTTTTCCAGGGGGTTAGTGTACTATAACCCATGGATATCATGGTGTGATCATCGTCGATATAAACCAAATCACCTTCGCAAGCGAAAAAAGACCTGGTGTTTTCTCTCTTGATGGCTGTTAACACTTCATCATCATCATCGTTTCCCCCAGTTACGTAGCACTTGATCCCGGTCCCATTCAGCCTTTCTTCTGCCAGATCTACCCACGAGTTCAAACGTTGACGAGCCAGTTCATTAAATAAGTGAGTTACAGCGTCTTGGTCTGAGGATAACGCATTAAATTCATCTTCGTCCATGAGCTGATGGTAAAACCCAAGGGTTCCCAGTCGTGTGATTAATTCATCCAATTCAGCTTGTGTTGAAAATCGTTCAACACTACCTTGCAATGTGGCGCGATAATTATCGTTTTTCTCTTTGATAATTGGAATAAGCAGTTTTCCCGATATATCCCCACCCATGATAATTACGTTTGCTTCATAAAATTTTCCTGCATTGATAAATTTGCGAAAGGTACGTTCTGAACCGTGCAGGTCGGTTGCAAAAAACAAGCGTGTTGGTTTCTTACGGGTTTTCTTAGAAAACAATGGCATAAATATCCTCCAGAAAATTAGCCTGGCAATTAATATCTTTTATGCACACGAGATGGGAGTATGAAATTTCCATATCCCAGATTATTGAACATCATATCATGAACTTGAAGAATTCAAGCGAGCAATCAAGATTTTTACGGATTGTGTTTCTAATGACTCGAAAGCAGATTTGTCAAAATGCTCATCTGTGACCAATATGTCAATTTCATTGAGACAGGCTACTGGAAAATTTGAAACAACACCCCACTTGCTTCTGTCTGCCACCAGGATGATCTGACCCATGGTTCGCTCGATCATCTGGCGGACAACTTCTGCTTCTGCCAGGGTGGGTACAGTGCAGCCATGCTTTAGACTGAATCCATCAACTCCCAGGATGGCTTTGTTGGCGTAGATCTGCTTCAGATTATCCATTGCAAATCCCCCGGACAACGATCTGGAGCGAGGTTGGTATTCTCCTCCAACTAAAAAATAATGGTATCCAGGTGCCACCATCTCAAGTGTGGCGTTCAGATTATTTGTGAATACAGTAATATCAGAATTGCTTGGGATCTGCTGGATCACTTGCGTTGTAGTAGTCCCGCTATTTATGAATACAATATCACCGGGTTCGATCAGCGAAGCCGCCAGGTAACCGATACTGTGTTTTTCTTCAGGATGCAATTCCGCCCTGTGCTGATACTCTGGTTCAAAGATCAGGCGCTGACTGAGAGTGGCTCCCCCATGAGTTCTCTCCAAAATGCCTTCCTTTTCCATCCATTCCAGATCGCGACGAATCGTAGCCTCAGATGTATCCAGCAGATCGCATAGATCGATAGATCTGGCAATTTTGTGAACTGATAAATATTCCTGGATCCGCTCTCTGCGCTGCGCTGGAATGAGAGATTTGCCCATCAGGTTGGACTCCATTGAGATTATTGAAGGAAACTGAGCGCTTTATTGATTTATTATATAAGAATTTGACGGAAACTGCAAGAAATTATTGGTTTTCTGATATAATGGTCTTAATTTGGATTCCATCTTACCTGCCAATATTGTATTTTGCAATTTGCATTGTTTTACAATATAAGACTTTAGGAGCTGGTTATGATAAATCATTCCATTGGAATGGGTGGACAGGATCAAGGGGAACGCGAAAAGTTCGAATCCGAACTTAAGCGCATCATAAAAGCCAGTGACGATGCCGGAGTAATTCTCAGGGTAATCGGGTCGCTGGCTTTTCAAATGCATTGTCCTGAGTATGGTTTTTTGCAGGCTGCCATGGGGAGAGCTTACACGGACATTGATTTTGCAGCTTATCGTGGTCAAACCAAAGAGATCAAGGCTTTAATGGCTGGGCTTGGATATACAGAAAATAGGGAAGTTTTTATCGTATCAGAAGGAGAACGTTCCATTTTCGACCGTTCGGAAGTCGGTTTACATGTGGATGTATTTTACGATAAATTGGATTTCTGCCATACCATTTTTTGGGAAGGGCGGTTGGAAGTTGACCATCCGAGCATCCCCCTGGCGGAAATGCTTCTCGAAAAGATGCAGATCGTTCAGATCAATGAAAAAGATATTATAGATACCATTATGCTTCTATTGGAACATCCTGTTAGCAAAGGTGATAAAGAGACCATAAATATTGATCGAATTTCAAAGATTTGCGGTTCAGATTGGGGATTTTGGCGAACGGTCAGCATGAACCTTGATAAAGTCCGGTTATTAGCTCAAGGTTATGATCAGCTATCCGATGAACAAAAAAAACATGTAACTTCTCAAGTGGATTTCGCCTTAGATTATCTGGATAAAGAACCGAAATCATTAGCATGGAAATTACGGTCCCGTGTGGGTGACAGAGTTAAATGGTACAAAGAAGTTGATGAAGTTGATTAGAGTGAGGAGACAGGAATGACGAAAACTGTTCGCGAACTAATGCACCCTGGTGTGCTTAATTGTAGACCCGATGCCACTCTAGGACAGGTGGCGGTTTTATTAACCCAGCATCACATCCATGCTCTGATCGTTGCAGATGGCAAGGGACGTCCTTTGGGTATTATTACCGATTATGATCTTCTGGCAGGTGAGTGGTTGGCAGTTGATTCTGAGAGCCTGGCTGCCATGCAGAAAATGACTGCAGCAGATCTGATGTCTTACCCTTTGGATACCATTGATTCTTCTGTTAATATTCACGAAGCTGCCCGTATATTGAATACGCTGGATGTGAATCGACTGGTTGTCACCGAAAACGGGATTCCTGTTGGTGTCATTTCCATTTCAGACTTTGTTGCAAGTATTGCCGCCGAAGAAAGACCCTTACGGGAGACGGTAGCAGATGTGATGTCGGATGCCATTCTGGTATGTCGGGGGAAAACACCTCTGATTTCAGCTGCTCGAACAATGACCCAGGCGGGATGGCGTTCAGTTTTGGTCGTCGACGGGAAGGGTAAAACATTAGGAGTTGTCAGTGGCAAGGATCTGATGCCATTCGTAGAGAAAGGTATTGATGAAAATGTTGTTGTCAGAGATGTGATGCATCCAGTTCTGACCATCGACATCTCCGCCAGTTTACGCGAAGCTGCTGATAAAATGATCAAAAATCACCATCACCGTTTGATCGTAACTGACAAAGAAGATCCTCAGGCTTTTCCTCTTGGCATCATATCATCTTACGATATTGTCGCCGAGATGGCTAATCCAGCATCCGTATGGCAAAAATAACTGATGGTTTGTGATCCCTTATCATACAAGGATTTCTCATGACTCTCACTCTTGAAGAAGCTATTGCCCGGGTACCGTTCTGGGAAGGGAAAAGCGACTTGAAAACAATACCCCTGGATGGGGGTATCACCAATAAGAATTACAAAGTGGAAGTAGGTGGAGAAGCCTTTGTATTGCGGATAACTGGCGCAAAAACAGAATTACTGGGAATCGACCGGGACAATGAATATATAGCCAACCTGCATGCTGGCGAACTGGGAATCGGTCCTGAAGTGGTTTATTTCATCCGTCCGGAAGGTTACCTGGTGACACGTTTCCTGGATTCCCGTCCATTGCCATTACAGGAAATAACTTTAGATTTAAATATTAAGAAAGTGGCTGCTGTTTTAAAGAAAATTCACACCATGTCGCCTATCCCTGGTGAGTTTGATATCTTTAAAGTTATTGAAGAATATACCCAAACGGTCACGGAATATAAAGTCGAATTTCCACCTGACTTTGACTGGATATCTGCTCGTGCAAAAGAGGCTAAAAATACCCTTGCAGAACATCCGTATTCACCTTGTCCTTGTCATAATGACCTGTTGAATGCGAATTTCCTTTATGATGGGAACATTCGTATCCTGGATTGGGAATATGCAGGTATGGGAGATGTTTTTTTTGATTTGGCGAATTTCTCTGTCCATCATCAACTGACGGATGACCAGGATCGTTTGCTGCTGGAATGTTATTATGGCGAAGTAACACCCAGGGACTGGGCACGTTTAAAAATCTTAAAAACCATGTCGGATTTTCGTGAAGCCTTGTGGGCTTTGATCCAGTTAGCTGTTTCAACCCTTGATTTTGACTATCGCGAGTATGCCAATAAACATTTCGAAAGGATGAAAAGCACAATGAAAACTTCTGAATGGGATTGCTGGATCGAGGAGGTTGGTTAACCATGTCTGAATTTCCTACTCAAGCACAGATCGTTGTAATTGGAGGAGGTGTTGGAGGTTGTAGTATTGCTTATCACCTGGCAGAAATGGGCTGGAAAGATGTTGTTCTCTTGGAAAAACACGAACTTACTTCAGGATCGACCTGGCATTCGGCTGGACTGGTGGGGCAATTGCGTTCAGATGCCAACCTGACACGCATGATGTCCTACAGTACCGATTTATATAGACGGTTGAAACAAGAAACTGGTCAGGATACCGGTTGGCGGGAAGTGGGGGGGATCCGCCTAGCTTCATCCATCGAACGCATGGAAGATCTGAAACGATTGGTCGGGATGGCGCGTTCATTTGGAGTGCCTATCGAAATGATCTCACCGAAGGAAGCGTTTGACATGTTTCCTTTGATGAATATGGAAGGTGTTCTCGGAGCTGCATTCACACCTAATGATGGCATGATCGATCCCACTGGATTGACCATGGCGTTGGCAAAAGGTGCCAAGATGCGTGGCGTAAAATTCTTTGAGGAAACAGAAGTAACTGCCATCCAAATCGAACAAGGGCATGTTAATGAAGTTGTCACAAACCGTGGATCGATCAAGACAGAAATAATAGTTAACGCTACCGGTCAATGGGGAGGAGAAGTTTCCCGATTGGTTGGATTGAATATTCCTGTTGTTCCGATGGCACACTTGTATATCATTACCAAACCGATCGAAGGAGTGACACCCAGTTTCCCAACCCTGCGTGACCCGGATCTGTTGGTTTACTGGCGTGAAGAAGTGGGAGGTCTCATTACTGGTGGATATGAACGTAACCCGGTACCATTTGGATTGAATGGAATTCCCAAGGATTTCAAATATCAGCTATTACCCCCGGATTGGGATCGTTTTACACCCCTGATGGAAAACTCCATCAAACGTGTTCCAGCTGTTGAGCATGCCGAGATTATCCAATTGTTAAATGGTCCCGAAGGCTTTACACCTGACGGTGAATTCCTTTTGGGTCCCACACCTGTCAAGGGTTTCTGGATTGCCTGTGCTTTCTGTGCCCATGGATTAGCTGGGGCAGGTGGGATCGGTAAAACCATAGCCGAATGGATCACATACGGATTGCCGGAATGGGATGTCTGGCGTTTGGATGTTCGCCGCTTTGGTTCTAACTATGCCAGCCAGGATTACACAGTAAAACGGACCATTGAGACATATTCCAAATATTATGACATCCACTATCCACAAGGAGAACGTATCTCAGGTCGAAACCTGCGTCTTTCACCCACCTACTATCGATTACGAGATCTGCGTGCCTCTTTCGGTGAAAAATCTGGTTGGGAACGTCCCAACTGGTTCTCTTCCTATGAAGAAAAAGCTGTTCACGGGCATGAACCAAAGGGGTGGTACAAAAGAAATTGGTCACGGGCAATTGGTTATGAACATATTCAAACCCGTGAAAAAGCAGGTTTGTTTGATGAAACCTCGTTTAATAAATTTGAGGTTCGTGGACCAGGCGCATTGAAATTCCTCAATTATGTATGCGCCAATGAAATTGATGTTCCAGTGGGGACAGTCGTCTACACGGAGTGCCTGAATATACGCGGTGGAATTGAGTGTGATTTTACTGTGACTCGTATGTCAGAAGAGCGCTTCTTCATTATTACAGGCACTGCCTTTGGTCTGCATGACCTCTCCTGGTTGCAG
Source organism: Chloroflexota bacterium (assembly GCA_043826315.1). Lineage (GTDB taxonomy): Bacteria > Chloroflexota > Anaerolineae > Anaerolineales > Villigracilaceae > UBA12087. The sequence goes on along the minus strand of JBDRQK010000081.1, from coordinate 5,502 downwards.
CTGCACAAGCCTGAAGATGGGTCAGTGACCATTGAAGATGTGACCTCATCTTATGCCTGCATTGGTTTATGGGGACCCAGGGCGCGCGATATTCTCGCCAAAGTCACAAAAAATGATATTTCGAATGGAAATTTCCCATACATGACCTCACAGCATATTTCTGTTGGGGATGTTCCAACTTTGGCATTACGCGTGACCTATGTTGGAGAACTCGGTTGGGAGATGTATGTCCCAATGGAGTATGGCTTACGCTTATGGGATACATTATGGAAAGCCGGACAAACGGAAGGGTTGGTAGCTGCCGGATATCGGGCGATCGATTCACTGCGTTTGGAGAAAGGTTATCGCTATTGGTCCGGTGAAATTACCCCGGATTACACACCTTTGGAAGCCGGGCTTGGTTTCGCTGTAAAATTAAGTAAACCTGATTTTATTGGTCGTGAAGCGCTTCTCAAACAAAAAGCGGAAGGTATCAAAACAAAACTTTGCTGTCTTTCCTTGGCAGATACTCAAACTATCGTGTTAGGAAATGAACCTCTTCGCCTGGTTGGTACACAAGGTATTATCGGGTGGGTGACATCGGGTGGTTTTGGTTACACCGTGGCTAAAAGCATAGCCTATGGATATTTACCTGTGGAATACAGCAAACCTGGTACGAAACTTACGGTCGAATGTTTTGGTGAAGAGATCGAAACCATTGTGGAAAAAGAACCCTTGTTTGATCCCAAGGGTGAAAGGATCAAATAGTCAAATAACACTCTCTTTCATGATTTCCAACAATTTGTATAATTGCAAACTGTGGAAATGTTTGATACATAAAATTGCTAATTAGATCGATCGGTTTCAGTCTTAGATTTTTTGTCAGGAGGCAAAAATGTCTATCGTATCCGCAAAAGAGATGTTGATCGAAGCAACCAAAGGAAAATTTGCAGTTGGTGCGTTCAATATCACAAGTGTTAATCAGATGGAAGGTGTCGTCGAAGCAGCAGTCGAACGGAGAGCACCCCTAATTATCCAAACTTCTGTCAAGCCATCCCAATTCTTGGGTCGCGATGTCCTGGTGGCAATTTATAGAACCATTGCGCAAGCAGCACCGGTTCCCATCTGTTTGCACCTTGATCACTGCACAGATGTGGATTATTGTAAGAAAGTTGCTGATTCTGGTTATACCAATATCATGATCGATGCTTCCAAACAATCCTTTGAAGAAAACATCCGCCAGACCAAAGAAGTAGTTGATTATTGCCATAAGTTGGGTGACATTTCTGTGGAAGGTGAACTTGGTACTGTATCTGGTGTGGAGGACCAGGTAAAAGTTGCTGAGAATGAAGCAGCACTCTGCAGCCCTATCCAAGCCATTGAATTTATTGAAAAAACCGGTGTCGACCTGTTCGCCCCAGCGATAGGGACAGCTCACGGTGTATATAAAACCAAGAATCCGAAAGTGGATTTTGAGAGGCTTGGAAAGATCTCTAAAATGGTAAATGGCAATGGTGTAAAAGTTCCTATGGTTGTACATGGTGGCACAGGTTTGTCACCGGAATATGTTGTCAAGTTGCTGGAAATGGGTGGCGCTAAGTTCAACGTATCCACAGAATTAAAATACACTCTCATCAATTCAACGTATGATTATATTTCGTCACATCGGGATGAATATGATCCTGGCAAGGTGGATGTTGCGGTCAGAGATGCCATTCGCAATGCAGTCTGGCATTGGATCGACTTGTTAGGCAGTGCGGGAAAAGCTTAACATATAGACTTGTATTTCTCAGGAAGAGGTATTTGATGGATTATTATGTCAGGTCCTCAACTGATTTTCGATAAAATTAACTCGTATTATTAAGGAGTAAGTAATGAAAAAAGTTGAAGATTTTTATGTACCCTGGGTAAAGGGTATCCCAATGTATGTATCCGGTCATATTGAATTAGCCTGGCGAAAACCGGAATTACATCGCATGATGTCAAATGAGAATCCGAATCCACCCTCCAAGCACGTCCAGGAAGCCATTCATAAGTATGGCGCCATGGCCAATCGCTACCCTGATCAAGGATTGGTGGTTCGATCCAAAATCGCCGAGATAAATGGGTTGGAGGGACCTGAGAATGTGATGATCGGAAATGGTTCCAGCGAAGTCTATGACAACATTTTTCGTATGTTTCTTGCACCCGGCGATGAGGTGATCCAACATACACCTTGTTTTGGCATATACAAACTGCGTGGAACTATTTTGGGTGGCAAAATGGTATCTGTCCCGATGGTTTATAAGGATAATTATTTGCACTTTGATACAGACGCCATTCTCCAAGCCATTACTGAAAAAACCAAGATTATTGTGGTGGCTAACCCGAACAATCCTTCAGGAAACTTCATGGATAGCAAGGATATCTTGCGCATAGCTGAAACGGGAATTCCGTTCGTAATAGATGAGGCTTATGTTGAGTATGCTGGTCTGGGTAAGTCTTACGTTGGTCTAACCAAGAAATTTAAGAACGTGATCATCACGCGCACATTATCAAAAGCTTACGGTCTGGCAGGGATGCGCTTTGGTTATGCCCTGGCGGATAAAGAAGTGATCGCTCAGATCTCAGGTGCACTTCTTCCGTGGAATGTAGGAACAATTCCGATGTGGTCAGCCCTGGCGGCATTTGAAGATACCGAAGCCCTGGCAGAACGTGTGAAATTTAATAATGATGCCGTGGACTTTATCACCACAGAACTAAGCAAGGTTCCCGGACTGGTTGTTTTCCCTTCACAAGCCAACTATATTTTGTTCGATTGTGGTGCAACAGGTAAAAAAGGTAAGGAAGTCGTTGCTTATGCAGAATCCAAGGGAATTATTTTACGGCCTGATTCTGAGAAATATGGCAGTGATGGTTGGTTCCGTATCACCATCGGGACTGCAGAAGAAAACAAGATGGTGGTCGATGTTGTCAAGGAATTCCTGACTAAGTAGGAGATAAAAAAAGAATCTTGAAGATTAATTTCATCTAATTAGGATCATAGAGATCTGCAGGATGCTTTTCTTATAAGAAATAGGTTTGATGGTGTGTCGATTAATGATGAGCTCTGACCAAGAGGTATGAAATGGGAAAAATAAAAGCTGTTTTCTTTGACCAGGATGGTGTCATTATTGATACCGAAAAAGATGGTCATCGGGTATCTTTTAATATGACTTTCAAGGAATTTGGTTTTACTGATGAATGGAGCGTGGATTATTATCACGAACTGCTCCAGGTAGCAGGTGGAAAAGAACGCATGAAACATCACCTGCAAACCAAGGGTTTTAGCAAACCAATCCGCCCCGAAGAAGCGGATGAACTTGTCAAAGCCATGCATAAACGAAAAACCGCATTGTTTGTGGAATTGATCGAATCTGGAAAACTCCCTCTTCGACCGGGTATCCGCCGCTTTATGCATGAAGCCATGGACGCTGGATTGAAAGTTTGTGTGTGCACCACATCCAATGAACGATCCGCCAAAGCGATTACAGAGAAGGTTCTATCGGATATCAAGTTTGATGTTGTTCTGGCGGGTGATGTCGTTGAAAAGAAGAAACCGGATCCCGCCATCTACAATCTGGCGCTTTCCATGACAGGCTTGGATCCGGATGAAGTAATAGTTGTGGAAGATTCAAGAAATGGCGTTCTTGCCGCCAAAGCAGCTCACACGAATGTTGTCGTAACCACCAATTCCTACACCGAAAATGAAGATCTAAGTAGTGGAGATATTATCGTGTCCTGTCTGGGTGATGAGGATGGCGAGAAAGGTCGTCTCACTAAAGCTGGCGTCAGTTTGAAATTTAATGGTGTATTGCATATTAATGACTTGTTGACCTACTTTGGATGATCAAGGTATTTAAAGAATAGATTTGATCTGAAATTATCTACACCAGTCACCGGGCTCTCAAAAGAGAAAGCCTGGTGGCTTCAATTGTTTTTGAAAACAGTTCAATTCCCTATTCTCAATTTACATCGATAAGCAACATTTTTTCGAAGAGTATTACTTACGTCACTGGTTTTGGATGAGTTGCTAAACAGGTGAATGTCGAAGTATTATCCGATCAATGGATGGGTGGTGATAAAATTGTGGTTAACTTCCATTAAAGGAGCTAACAGGTCTATGCCAGATAATAAGCAAACCAAGAAGACCCGTATTAAGGCAGCTCGACAAAAACAAAAAAAAAGCCAAACAAACAGTGATTATTACTGTTATTATGTTTGTATTGGTATTATTAATTTGGGTGATCCTATCAAGCGTGTTTTCTAAGAAAACCCTGATAGACAACCCATCCAACCCTGTGGATTTGATGAATACACCTGAGTTGGTTGGAACAAAGCAATATGCTTCTGCACCTCCCATGTTGATCGATGTGACCAAACAATATTTCGCCAATGTTAAGATGGCAAATGGTAGTGAGTTTGTAATTCAACTATTCCCGGACCAAGCCCCTTTAACTGTAAATAGTTTCGTGTTTCTTGCTCGAGAAGGATATTATGATGGTGTCACCTTCCACCGTGTCCTGGATGACTTTATGGCACAGGGCGGTGACCCTACCGGCACTGGAATGAGCGGCCCGGGTTATCAGTTTGTAAATGAGGAAAATGATCTGAAGTTTGATAAAGCAGGTATGGTTGCGATGGCAAATGCTGGAAGAGATACCAATGGCAGCCAGTTTTTCATCACTTTTGCACCGGTGGAGAGATTAAATGGTGGATACACTATCTTTGGGCAGGTTATTTCAGGGATGGATGCAGTCAATTCCATTACCCGAAGAGACCCGGAAAAAAACCCGGATTTTATCGGTGATGCTATTGAGAGTTTGACGATCACTGAAAAATAGTAATTGATTAGTAAATTAATTCTATTGTTATTTAAGCTTTAAGAAGGGATGCTCTTTTTCTAAGGACTTACCTTTTTGTTTATGATGGAATGGAATTAAACAGGAAAATGTTTGGTGAAAATATACAAGTCATCTCCGATGGCATAAAAATCGTGAACTCTACCTTCCAATTGATAACCTCTTGCAAAGTAGAAATGCCTTGTGGGTTCATAGGCAGGTTTTCCCGCAGTTTCAGCGATCAGAAGGTGTCCACCGCTTTCTTTAACCCTGGCTTCAACATGCTTCAATAAGAATTCCCCAATGCCCTCTCGCTGATGTTTGCTTTTAACAGCAATCCAATATAAGTCAAAGGTCCCCTGGGTAAGTGGGCGCTTTCCGTAACAGGCATACCCAACCAAATCACTTTTCAATTTGGCAGCTAGAAAATGATACCAACTTTCCTGGTCACCATGGCTCAAGAAATCGGTCCAAAGCTCCAGGATTGTTTCCACATCTCCGGCATCAAAAAGGTTGATACCTTTGGCTATTTCCAGGATGGCAGGACCGTCTGTTGATGTCGGTGTAATGAGTTCAAGATCATTTGAGGTTGTTGCCATTTTTCTCTTTCCATTGCAAGCTTGAGAATATGTTCCACCATCTCTGGATAATCATATCCAGCCTG
>JBDRQK010000080.1:0-8986 GCA_043826315.1 Chloroflexota bacterium | reverse complement strand
CTGGGTGTTTTCTTTTTATCCACTGCGGGGAGTTTCAAAGTTCAACCTGGCGATGGGTTGGAATTGATCGGTTCGGTTTTCTGGGGCTTGCACTTTGTCATATTAGGTAAATTTGCTTCCAAATACGAACCGATCTCGTTTGCAGCTGGACATTTTTTAGTCAGTGGTTTGTTAAATTTGCTGATGGGATTAATGCTTGAAGATCCAGGTCAGCTTATACTACTTCCGGTGGTCGGTGCCGTTGCTTACCGGGCAATATTGTCCATCGGTGTGGGTTACACTCTCCAGGTCTGGGGGCAGCGCCATACGCCTCCTACGGATGCAGCCCTGATCCTGTCGATGGAAGCTATCTTTGCAGTCATTGCAGCCTGGATCATTCTCAACCAGGTCCTTCTCTCCATCCAGGTGGTTGGGTGTGTGATCATCCTGATCTCCGTTCTCTTTTCCCAAATGAAAGGAGTGCACCATGTCATCCCTTCCCGGTAACACGATTAATCGACATGATTTTCTAAAAGTTACAGGATTGGCAATTGGCAGTTTGGTCATCGGTAGTTCAATTCCACGTACAGCAGACCGTCTGCGCCTGATAAAAAAATATGGTCGTGCTACACGCGTACCCGCTCTCGAATTTCATGGGGATAATTATTATTTTTACGATGGCGCTTATTGTATGAATCCAACAACTTTCACGTATTTGATGAGCTTGCTGCAGGAGAATGAAGTATGGGCTGCCACATCGGATGAAGTGGTTGCCTACATTCAAGGCAACCTGGACCTTCCAGCACGCTCCATCATCCTGACAACAGACTCCGGCAATGTATCGCATACCTCCCTGGAGAGAATGACCCCCGTCCTGCAGGAAACCGGTATGCACTTTATCAGCTTGATCTGGACGCGTTTTATGCAAGCAAATGAAAGTGTCCTGTGCCAGGGAGATATCTGTTGGGGAGCCTTTCGGGAGGCGCAGGACTCCGGTGTATTTAGTTTTGGCTCTCATTCAGAAACCCATCGTGACCTGGCTGCACTCAGTCCGGAAGAAGGCTTGATCGATATGCTCGAATCCAAGAAAGAGATCGAAGATATGTTGGGCATCACGCCGCAATTGATATCATGGCCTTTCGAAAGTGTCCCATCCTGGGCTCCCATATTGGCAGAGCATGGTTTTGTGGGTTCCTTTGCAGGAGGAGGCAGTCGTAAAACCATGCAGGAAAACGTAATTCTCCCGAATGAACCCAGCCCCTGGGACCTTCCACGCCTCCTGCCCCCCAACATAGGTTCCCTCACTTCCGGTCGACCCGGTGGAAAGACCATGCAGGAAATGCTGGAAATGTTCACAGATGGTTTCGGTGAGAATTACGCTGCACATCAAAAACAGATCCAACTTGAAAACAACATCAGGAATTTATATTACAGAAAAATGCACTCCCCCAGGTAATGATTTTTTCCGCCATGCTAAAATATATAGACCAACTTTCTTATACCAGTCAATCCATACTTTTGAAAGTATCAATCTTCTTCAAAATAAACAATTACGTTCCCCTTTCCTGAACATGAGTATTTCTAAAACAAAACCCCCGATAGTTCCCAAACCTAAAATCTATAAGGTTCGTGTCGGCTGTCCCGCTCACAATTGCGGGGGGCGCTGTCTGCTGATTGCCCATGTTCAGGGTGGCCGGATTAACCGACTGGAAACGGATGACCGTCCCGATGACCTTGCCTCACCACAATTACGTGCATGTGTGCGCGGGAGGGCTTATCTGCGCCGCCAGTATCACCCTGACCGACTTTTACAACCGCTCAAACGCATAGGTCCTCGCGGCGAAGGCAAATTTGCCGAAATAGGTTGGGAGGAAGCTTTTGATACCGTCGCCAGTCAAATGCTGCGTATCCGCCAAAAATATGGTGATTCAGCTCTCTTTGTCCCCTATGGAACCGGCAGCTACAACCAACTCAATGGCTCCCAGGTTGCCCGGCGATTAATGAATCTTTCCGGTGGTTGTCTGGGTATCTACAATTCCTATTCCTGGGCTGCCATCAACGCTGCCACACCAACTGTATTTGGAACGCTTATCACGGGCAATCAACGCCAGGATTGGCTAAATTCCAAATACATCCTCATGTGGGGTTGGAATCCTGCAGAAATGCGCGATGGCACCAATAGCGATTATTTCATTAAGCTCGCCCGGCAGAATGGTGCCCACGTGATCTGTATTGACCCCCGCCATAGCCTGAGTGCCGCTACGCTCGCAGACGAATGGATCCCAATCCGACCCGGGACTGATACAGCCATGATGACTGCCATGGCATATGTCATGCTCACAGAAAATCTGTACGATTCCGAGTTTGTTCATACTCATTGCATGGGATTTGACCGCTCGCAAATGCCTTTTGGTTGTGAAGACCTGGAGAGTTATTCCGATTATCTTCTGGGTCACCTGGACGGTCAGGCTAAAACTCCTTTATGGGCTGAAGCCATCACTGCAATTCCTGCTGCCACAATTTCCAGGATTGCACATGAATATGCCACCATTAAACCCGGGGTTCTTTATCAGGGGTATGGGATGCAGCGTCGGGCTTTCGGTGAACAGGTCGTACGCGCCGGTTGTGTTTTGGCTGCCATGACAGGTAATATTGGGATTCCAGGTGGCTGGGCCAGTGGTCTTGGTTTGCCTGTTCCTTACGGGGGGTCACGCTGGAATATCTTTCCAACCGGAGAAAATCCGGTTAAGGCCAGCATCCCGGTTTTCTTATGGAGCGAAGCAGTCGTGCGTGGCTGCAATATGACTGCCGTGGATGGCCTGGTGGGCGCGGACAAATTGGAAAGTAATATTAAGCTAATTTATTCAGTGGCTTCCAATATTCTCATCAACCAGCACGCAGACACGAATCGTAACGCACAGATTCTCAGGGATGAAAGCAAGGTTGAATTCATTGCGGTTCAGGATAATTTCCTTACACCTACCGCCAGGTTTGCCGATATCATCCTGCCTGCCTGCACCCAGTTTGAAACTTGGGGTGTTGAAGATGGTTGGAAATTCAGCGATGAGATCATCCTGCAACCCAAACTGGTGGAACCGCCCGGCATGTGCCTGAGCGATTACAATATCTGTGCCGGGATCGCAAGTCGACTTGGTATTGGAGAGTTGTTTACAAAGAATCGTGATGAACGCGGTTGGGTGGATTGGTGTCTGGATGAATACCGGAATAATGGCTTCCCAGGATTGCCTGGTTTAAACGAATTTCTGAAAAGCAACCTCGGAGTCTTTTCTAATCCGGTCACCCAACCGGGTGTTGCGCTGCAAGATTTCCGCCGCGACCCTCTCAACCACCCTTTAAACACACCCTCCGGGTTAATTGAGATTTTTTCCAGCGAACTTAATGAATTAAACAACCCATCTGAAATTCCACCCATACCCAAGTATATTGAAGAATGGGTAAGTCCTTTCCAGCATACCCGGGATTCTGATGTTCAGGAATTTCCTTTGCAGGCTCTCGGTCACCACAGCCTGAATCGTGTCCATTCCACTCACGGCAACAATGATTGGTTAAATGAGGCTTTTCCTCAACGCGTGTTTATCAATCCACTGGATGCCTTGGAGCGAGGTATCCAGGATGGTGAGACTGTTCTGATATATAACCGGCGCGGATCCATATCCATTCCCTGCCGCCTCACACCCCGCATCCTGCCTGGTGTGGTGGATATACCGGAGGGTGCCTGGTGGGCTCCGGATAAGAACGGAGTCGATCAGGGTGGCAATATCAATGTATTAACTTCTCAGCGCTGGACCCCGTTTGCTTATGGCAGCACCCAGCACACCATTATGGTCCAGGTCAGCAGATTGCCTCCCTCTAAAAACCTCCCCCGGCAGGAAAAATAATCATATGGCTAATACCTTCCTGTTTGACTCAAGTTTCTGCACTGGGTGCAAAGCCTGCCAGGTGGCTTGTAAAGACAAGAACCAATTGCCAGCCGGCATCTTATGGCGGCGGGTTTATGAGGTCAGTGCAGGCACATGGCAGAAGGATGATGGTGCCTGGACCAATGATGTGTATGCTTACAACATTTCCATGGCGTGCAATCATTGTGAATATCCCATATGCGCCGGTGTTTGTCCCACCAATGCTTACATCATTCTACCGAATGGCATCGTTCATTTGGACACGGAACGCTGCACTGGTTGTGGTTATTGCAGTTGGGCTTGCCCGTATGGCGCACCACAATTTAATCTGCAAACCGGCACGATGACCAAGTGTGATTTTTGCGAAGATTATCTGGAGCAAGGAATACCACCAGCCTGTGTGTCAGCTTGCCCGATGCGCAGCCTGGAATTTGCCGAGCTGCCCGGATTGGAATCCCAACCTGGTTATACGCAAGAGATCCCACCACTTCCTGATCCTGCCTCACGTAATCCCAGGTTTTTTATCAAGCCCCATTCAGCCGTGGAGCAAGCGAACCAGGGGTACCCCCAAATTGCCAACCGGGAGGAAGTCAACACGCGGCTGGTGGGTAGGTTTGAAGAAGCCTCATTGGTAGCCTTCACGCTATTGGCACAAATGGCAGTGGGAGCCTTTTGGGAAGTTACCGGGCTTTTTGGTTTGGTAACAAGAGGTTATGGAGATTTGGGTAGGTACCAGAGTTCAACCCCGATTCTATTTTCCATAGGGGTTCTGATATCCCTTTCGCTCTTTCTTTCCTTCTGGCATCTGGGGAATCCCCGTAATGCCTGGCGGGTGCTGGCTCACTTGCGCAAATCCTGGCTGAGCAGGGAGATATTGTTTACGAGCTTGTTTGCAGGCTTATGGGTATTATCGATCCTGCTTGTGTTCGGACATGATGGGGGGATGATGCCATTATTCTTGAATATTACAACAAGCGTTTGTGGATTAGCCGCTATCTGGAGCATGTCCAAAGTGTACCATCTCCACACAGTTCCTGTCTGGAACACCTGGCGAACGCCCGTAGCCTTTTTCACTTCCACATTCTTACTCGGTTTCCTATGGGTAAGATTGATCCGTTTTTTCACCATACCCATTTTATCCAAGTACTTGACCGTTACAGTCAGCACCGGGTTGATCACAGCATTTTTTCTCCTTATAGCTCTGATCCTTGCATTGATTTCTGAAACTGAAAAATTCCGGCGAACTAGCAGGTTAAGGGTTGGCCTGATTGTGTTGGGTCTTCTCGTTTCAATCGTTCTGGCTCTCCTCCCGGGAGTCTTTGGAAATTGGATGATCATTCCATTATTCGTACTGGCGACCCTGGAGGAAACGATCGGGCGTGATCTGTTCTATCAAAGTCGCTCTCAGGTTTTCTAGTGTCATGGACACCGCACACCTTCATGCTTGACGAATCTTGGTATCAAAGCTAAAATTACATGGCATTTATGAAAACGTGCCCCATGCGGAGGCGCGTTTTTTTGCCAACCAGAAAGAGATGACGGAGAAAACATGTCCCCGAAATCAGAATTAACCGAAGATAATCAACCCGAGGTTGTCAACTTGATCGATTCCCAGGCAGAGCATATCGAAGCTGATCTGGTTCGCACAAGTCGCAGTTATGTGAGCAATCTGCATGCCGAAGAAGTTGAGCTTCACCAGGCTGCTGCAATGGATGTCGATGCCCAAATTCTCAACGCCAATACTTCTGCAATTGGGATCGTACAAGCTACTTCGGTCAGTGCCTCGAATAGCCTGCTGTTAGCTGCACGCAGTGAACAATTGGAGATTAATAACAGTCTGACAGGAGTCATTTATGCCAAAAGCACCAGTCTTGGTGAAGGTTCCCAGACTGGCATCCTGGTCACAGGAAATGTATCCGGTGAACAAATACGTTCGGTGGTTCTTATTGCCCGCCAGGTAGATGGCTCTGTGCAGACAATGATCGACACCCGGCAGGTGGCACTTGCAGGTGTATTAACTGGGGTTGCCTGCGGTATCGTACTTCTGTTGGGGCAATTTCTCTTCAGGCGAAAGAATTAGTGAATCCCCCGGCATTTGCCGGTTATCATACAAAAGAGTGAAGGTAATCCGTGTTCGTAAAAAACATGGGTGAGAGGCGCTCGAGGAAGGTAAGAAATGGAAAAAATAGTAATTCAAGCGAATCCCCGTACAGTTTTAGGTAAACAGGTACGCGCTCTGCGCCGTGAAGGTTTGCTCCCTGCAGTTCTATATGGTCCTCATATACAACCGATCAATATCTCAATGGATGCTCATTCTTCCAGCCAGACATTGGCTCACATCACAGCCTCCAGCTTGGTCACGATCGAACTTGAAGGCAAAGAATATCCAGCCCTGGTGCGTGAAAAACAGCGAAATTTCATCACGAATAATTTGCTGCATGTCGATTTTCAGGTGGTTTCAATGACGGAAACCCTGCGTACAAAAGTCGGCATCCACCTGGTGGGAGAAGCACCCGTCATTGAAGCATTCGATGCCATTCTGATCAATGGTCTTGAAGAACTCGAGGTGGAATGTTTACCCCAGGATTTACCCGAGCGCATTGAAGTGGATATTTCAAATCTGACAAAAATCGGTGATGCCATTTATGTGCGCGATATCGTGGTTTCAGACAAAGTAGAGATCTTGGATGACAAGAACGAAATGATCGTCCTGGCATCCTCAACTTATGAAGAGCCTGAAGCAGAAGAAGAGATCATAGAAGTTGCAGAAGAACCTGAAGTAGTTGAACGTGGTAGGAAAGAAGAAGAAGTAGAAGATTAATTCTGATTTGGATGTCTGGAATCAGCGGGAGTTCATAATTATGAACTCCCGCTCATCGTTTAAATTCGGGGAATTTCTTTTCATTTACCAGTCGCATCAACCTGCCTGTTTACCATCCCCAATACTTCAAGGAAATTCTGGGCAATTCGAGCACTTGCGCCCCACAAGACTTCCCCATCATAAGCATGGTAAGTGATCACTGGAAATGCTCTTTCGGTTCCTTCTGGTGTGAACTCAAATTCATCCCAATTTGAGGATTGCGCAATCCAATTTAAGGGAATACTGAAAACACGGCTGACTTCATTCCTGGATAAGTGGAATTTATATGGCCAGGGAATCACCCCAACCACCGGTGTGACCCGGTAATGAGTGATGGTGGCTACTTCATTTAATCTGCCCAGAATTTGCACATCATGGGGATCTAATCCGATCTCCTCCTGTGCTTCCCGTAAAGCAGTTTGTTCGGCTTGTGTCTCATTATCATTACAGCCTCCTCCTGGAAAGGAAACCTGTCCCTTATGGCTTTCCACAGTATCAGTCCTGTGTGTGAATATCATATGCCAGCCAGAATCTTTTCGAACCAGAGGGATCAAAACTGCCGCACACTTTAATTCCGATCCATCTTTAAGGAAGGTGGATTCTGCATATCCGTCTGTTGTTATTATTCTTCCAGGTTGGTAGGCTGCCCGTAATCGCTTTGAAATTTCAATTTCACTGAGAGGCACAGTCAACTCCAAGAGATCAATTAACTCCGTATGAGATTCCCGCAGTAAGGGCATTCAGCCGTATTCTCATCTACGAACTCCACCTCATCGATTCGCAGTGGGGCACCACATTCCTGGCATTTGACGGGCAGGGTAGCCCTGGTCCTGGCACCGGGTTTTGGATCAAACTGGGATTCGTTCCCGGTTGCGTCTATATCTGCAGGCAATTCATCTGCCATGAAATTCATAAGTTCGTTAGCTTCATTTTCATGACCTGATTCACGAAGTTCTCTTACAACTCGCCTGCGGTTACGGCGAAATTTCAACCATTCTGCTCGTTCAGCAAACAGCTTCAAGGCTGTTTGGATATGGACTATCCCATCTGGGATCTGCCCTGCCAAGATTTTTGCCCGTCCAGCCTGGATGTAAAGATGCGGGGCTGCCGGACGATTACGGGAATTGGCTGCTTTTGCCATATTTTCAAATGCACGTGCCGCCCCTGTGTAATTCTCTATTGCCATCAACTCATTGGCACGTTGCATCATGGGGTGAAGACTTGGCGCATTTCCCCTTTCTCTGGGTCGAAATAATCGTCTATTGTTCATATCAACTCCTATAATCTAATTCATTATTGTACTATTCTCTTCAGGGATTTCATCATCCTTCTGCTCTAAATCTATCAGCTCCACCCGCCGACCATAGATCAGGTATCCTGTGTGTGCCACCATCCTGTCTGTTGGTCGCAAGTGGGTCGGGTCAGGTTTATAATACCGCAGAAGGATTTCACAGACTTCCACAAAGGCAAATTTATTCCGTCTTAAGGCGATCAATAGATTTGATACCTGGTTAAAGGTGGGTACAAGGCTGCAAAAAGAACCTCCCGGTTTGAGAGCTGCCCGAACCTGTCCAATATAATCCCAGGGGTTCTGCACATCAAGGAATATGGCATCCATATCGGTTTCTTCAAAACCATCTGCGATATCTCCCAGCTTAAAATCAATCCTTTCCTCCAAGCCCAAGCGTGCCAGGTTTTTACGCGCCATCTTCTGCATCTCCGGGCGTATCTCATAGGAGACCACTTTTCCGTTCGGGCCAACCGTGTTTGCCAGGGCAATGCACATGGAACCCGAACCGGTTCCTGCTTCCAAAATGCGCTGCCCTGCGCCAACTCCTAGCGTGATCAGAATAAAGCCAATATCCTTGGGATACATGATCTGCGTATTTCGGGGAAGGTCTGTCAACAAGTCTGCAAGGGATGGTTGCAATAGATAAAATGGCGTACCGGTATTACTGAAAACCCGGCTGCCCCACGGCAAACCAATCAGCTCGTCGTGTTTCAACAATCCACGATGGGAGTGATATTCTCCCCCAATTAATAATGGAAAGATGAAATATTTATGCCCCAGGCCAACCAACATGGCCAGATCACCAGGTTGCGTGAGTGAGGAAGTTAAATTCCAGGTCATTGATTTGCATCCATTAAGGTTGCAGATATTTTGTAAAGAAGTCAGTGATCGCGTTGTAACAGGTTACCCGGTTTTCATATTTAAGCACGTCATGCC
>JBDRQK010000079.1:0-5720 GCA_043826315.1 Chloroflexota bacterium | reverse complement strand
GTGGCTCTATATGCAGCCATTTTTATCGTTGCAGGAATTGGCTTTGAAGGATCATGGGTGGGAATTATCTGGTTGGCATTGATCTTTGGCCTGGTGAATGCAATCATGCGGCCATTGCTCAAGTTCTTCTCCTTGCCTATGATCATTCTGACCCTGGGTTTGTTCAGCTTGGTGATCAATACTTTTCTTTTCTGGTTAACAAGCCAGCTTGGGACTATGTTCAGCCTCAATCTGATCATTCAGGCTCCGGTTTTTTGGAATGCATTCCTGGGAGGCTTGGTGGTCAGCCTGGTGAGTGTTTTCCTGAGCTTGATCTTGAAAGATGAGCTAAAGGGTAAAAAACGAAAACGCTAAAAAGAATCCTGTAAACGGGTAACAATGACTTGAGTTTAGGATGAAAAATTGGAAAGCCATTATTTACGGCTTTCCAATTTTTATTTTAAACTGATATCAATAACCAGCGGGATCACTCAAAACGAAAGCTTTTACTAATCCATCCCTGAATAAAAGTAAATTTCATAATTTGGTAAATAGAGGGTTGGATATTATCCCGATTTTTTTTAATCGGTACCCAGAGCTGGCAGACCACCGGCAGGTTGTGCTGCCCGAATTGCATTGAGAATAGCCAAAGCCAGTGCTTCTGCAGCCCAGGCTCCAACAGAGGAAACGTCTGCCCGTTTTTTCCCGGTGGAAAGAGCAAATATGGTATCGCCATCCAGCATGGTGTGAGCCGGGCGGATGCTACGAGCCAACCCATCCTGTGCCATTTGAGCCACTTTACAGGTGGCTGCTTTATCAAAACGGGCATTGCTGGCAACCACACCGATAACCGTATTGGAACGAGTTGCCAATCGCATCACTGCCCGTCCGGGCAGGGTTCTAAGCGAATGGAGGGTATCGGCAAAGTACCCCGAAGTCCCCAGTTTTAGTGGACCGAGCATGGTGGAACGGGTGCCAGCCAGAATTTCGTTTGAACCAGGATCGATCACATCTCCAAAAGCATTTACCGCCACGATGGCACCAACGATCACGCCACCCCCAATGTACAGGCTGGCAGTTCCGATCCCGGATTTCATTGCCTGCCCCATCCCGAACAGTTTTCCAACAGTTGCACCACAGCCTGCGCCAAAGTTTCCCTGTGCCGGGGCATCTGAAGAGGCTACCTGGCAGGCCTGATAGCCCATTTCTGCATCCGGATGGGCAGAAGGATCTCCAATACCCAGATCGAACAGGACTGCTGCAGGAACGATCGGGACAAGAATATTCCCGGCATTGTAGCCGGTTTTGTGTTCTTGCAGATAACGCATAACACCAGAAGCAGCATCCAGTCCAAAAGCCGAGCCACCAGTCAACAGGATGGCATTGACTTTATCCACCAGGTTGACAGGATTGAGCAAGTCAGTCTCGCGGGTACCGGGAGCACCGCCGCGCTGGTCTACACCGCCCGTGGCAGCCTGATCACACAAAATGACAGTACAACCTGTCATCCCGGTCAGATCCTCAACCTGCCCGACTTGAATACCGGGTACATCGGTGATGGAGTTCTTAAGTTTTTTCATAAATCAGCAGAATTATCCCAAATTGCCAACCAGTGTTAGAAACTCATCCCATTCTTCCTGGAAAAAGTGCAGGGTGATGTTATTAAGTTCAACATGATACGTGGTCTCACCATCCGGTTCTTCTGCGTTCCAGACCAGGTAGTTGTCCGTCTCTGCCAATGTTTTGGTTTCGGGTTCTTGAGGTGAATTAGCCATTGTTTTGCTCCTTTGGTTTGTATGTAGGAATTACGAACTCATTATACGTTTGTTTTGATACGATAGGCAAGAAATTTAGTCCTATTTATAAGACATAATCTCATCAATTGATCGATCACTTACCGACCGGGTTCCAATAATAATTATTGTTTCTTCCTGGATGCTGCAGTGATTTTGGATCGCCACCATGTCAGAAAGCGTTGGCGGATGGATGGTAAAGTCTCAATTTCCTGTTCGACTTCAGACTTCGGCCAGGGGTCCCGGTCAAGCATTTTACGCAGGGTATATTTTCCGACCAATATCATGGTTGCCAATAAAGGCGCAGCGATCAACAATCCAATCAATCCGATCAGGTTGGCGGCAATGATGGCGGAGATCAGAACCGCCGCAGGATGCACCTTAAGCGCCTTGGACATGATGCGGGGGATGATCAAATTATTGTAGATCTGGTCCACCAGCAGGGCTAACAGGATGACCAACCCTGTATAAAGCAAAGGGGTCAACCCAAAGGGTTTATAAACCTGGAAGAAGGTAACGAGTCCCAGCGCGATCCAGTTTATGGCTGGTCCGATATAGGGCAGGAAATTGGCTGCGCCTGCCAGAAAAGCCAGGCCGATGGCGTAACGAACTCCCAGAATTGGGAGAAGAATTGAGTAGGTGATCACGGTCATACTGAAGATGATGATCTGTCCACGCAGAAAGGCATTCCAGATACGGCTGAGTTCGCTACCGATGCGCCTGATATCCTCGTTATATCCGGGAATGTCCAGCCGGATAATGTCTGTGCGTAAGCCGCCGCTTTCGAGCAGGAAAAAGTAGGATATGATGATTATGAAAGCCAACCAACCAAAAGTGCTGGCAGCACTACCGGCCAGGTTGCTGACAAGGTTGCCCAACTGCCCGAGCAGAGGCTGGACAACGGATAAAATTTCCTGACCGATGGATGTCAGGTCAATTTTTGTAAAATCAAGCTGGAAAGGTCCTATTTGAAAGACTTGAATTGAAAGATTGCTGATCAACTCCGGGAGCTGCGTAATGATGTTTTGAACGAGGGTGATCAGACTTTGTATCTGTTGCAGAAGGGTTAATCCTCCCCAGGTGAGCAGGGTGATCAGGATGATGATGAAAACCAGGTAGAGAATGCTGACACTTCCCCGCCAGGAATGGAGCAGTTTTTTATCCAGGAAAGAAGCCACCGGATGAAGCAGATATGCCAGGATAAACGCAAATAAAACCGGTCCGAGCAGGTTGTGAAAGCGCATAATGAACGCTCCAGCGATCACGACCAATATCAGGGTGATAATTAGTTTTGTATTTTTGCTCCAGCGCGGGGAAGCAGTTACGAGGTGATCGGTCATTTTTAAACCTCACATATTCCAAATATTCGATCTTTGTTTCTCATTGGTTATTGCTGAAGAATATTTTTATTGTATAGAAGCTCTTGGAAAGATTATTTCCAATATTCCTGTCATTAATATTGAATTGTATCATCTTAGGAATACCATTGGTTGCAGATTTGTTGGTGTATTGGTCGGGTCTTTCGTGATGAAACCATTACCAATTGTCTTGATTTGCCAACGTCCTGTGCCTCCCAATTCGAATATAATCATCGAATGAGCCGTTACCTACTTCTGGTTATCTTTTTGCTTAGCGCCTGTCAACCTGTCCGCCATGCAGAATCCGGATTCGACGTTCAATATCATCCAGAGGGTGGTTTGTATGTCGGTGACCGGGTAAGTATAGAAGTGGCTCCACCACCGGATTGGGATACCGGGGAACAGCAAGTTCGCGTGACTCTGGGCGAGCAGGTGCTGGGTACGGAAGATTTTTTGCCTTCCGGCGTTGGTCAAAGGGAGCAGGCAACTTTTTGGTGGGTTTGGGATACAACAGATCTTGAAGCAGGTGAACTAATATTAAGTTTCGACATCCTGCCGGATGGACAATCCTGGCAGGATCGTGTCGAATTACAATCTGCCGACGAGAGACCTTATCCCAAAGCTGCCTGGGAAACCACCACTTCGGATTGCTGTACACTGGCTTATATAACCGGTACGGATGCAGAAAGGGATATAGAACTGCTGAAAAACTTGGTGGATGACCAGGCTGAAAATGTCCGTCAGCGTATGCAAACAGATATCGAGCCTCCCATAAGCATCACCTTCATTCCCCGTCTGTTGGGACAAGGCGGATTTGCGAGCAATGGAATTTATGTTACCTATCTAGATGATAATTATGCTGGAAATAGCACCAGCCAGGTGATCCATCATGAAATGGTGCATATTTTTGATCGAAATCTGGGTGGAAAGTTACTACCAACGATGCTGGTGGAAGGACTGGCTGTATACATGTCTGGAGGGCACTTTAAGATCGAGGCTTTGCTCTCACGTGCGGCAGCATTACTGGAAATGGGTTCTTACATACCGTTGGGAACCCTAGCTGAAAATTTTTACTACCAACAGCATGAGATCGGTTACCTGGAGGCGGGGGCGTTGGTTGAGTACATGGTTGGGAGATTTGGTTGGGATGAGTATCAGTCCTTTTACAGGGATATTGATGCTGTGGGAGATCAGGCAGAATCGCTGGAGGCAGGGTTGAACAAGCATTTTGATATCAGCCTGGAGCAACTGGAAAAGGATTTTTTGAATGTATTAGAGCAGCAGGATGTAACTGAAAGCGTGATCAATGATCTTAAGATCACGGTCGAATTTTATGACAGCTTGCGACTCTATCAGGAGACCCTCGACCCTTCAGCGTATTTCCTGACAGCCTGGTTTCCAGATGGAGATACCATGCAGCAAGAGGGTATCGTAGCTGATTTTTTGCGCGGTCCAAATCGAATGGATAACCATTTCTTTGAGTTCCTGTTACGAACAGCTTCGCACAATGTGTCTGCAGGAGATCAAAAACAGGCGGAAATGATCCTGGAATGGGTCAATTTTCTGTTATCTCTTTATCCTCGATAACCTTCTGGATGGGATTTTAAATTATATTGTCAAAAAACTTCCTGCAGTATTTTAAGCCTGAAGGAAGTGATAATCTGTTAAAAAATTATTAAGGTATGCATTGTGGATAAAGCTCAGGTTTGAATATTAGATTAAAGGGGTAGGACTTACACCAAAAACTTATTGGAGCCCGGTAAAGATAGATAGCTATAACACCACAAACACACAACAACCCTAATAAGACAACCAGCAAGATGACCAAATTAATTTTAGATTTTCTTGGTATGACTGGTTGAACTGGTTCCGGATTGACAGGAGTCAGTTGGGATGGGGCTGATGTGGCAGGTGTGGAAACTGGTCGAGATGGGGTCTTAGGACCCACTACCGGTTTGGATGCTTCAGGATTAACCCGGGCTTCGGCATCTGCCTGGTTGTCAGCATTGGTTGGGGTTGTAAGTACAGTAGTGTCCGGGTCGGCAGTAGATTCGTAGTCCAGGATAATATTCTCACTTAGTGATACGGATTCACCTCCATGCAAGAGTAAAGGTTCTAATAATCGCTGTCCGTTGATGAAAGTGCCATTGGTTGAACCAAGATCTTCGAGTAAATAACCCATACTCTGCCTTATCAAACGGGCATGCTTTCGTGAGACTTCGGTGTCATTGATCATTATGTTGCAGGAAGTTTCTCTCCCTATCATGATCTCGTGACCTTCAAGGGGAAAAACCTTACCTGGCGTTGGTCCGGAACGCATTACAAACTGGAATTGCACTGTCATGGTTCCTCCTGATAGTTTAAAAATTCATTCACTAGTGTACAGAGTAATTAATAAAAAGTCAAATAAAATATATCATTTTGGATAATTTTCAGATGGTAGTACAAATCAATAATTTATAAAATAGATGAGCTAAAAAATGAAAACATGGATAAATTTACAAATTTTTGAGGACACTCGATCTGTTACGAATTGGCATATAAAGGAGCAGGTAAAGCGGATATAAATAGGTATAATTAGACAAATGAT
>JBDRQK010000078.1:0-9319 GCA_043826315.1 Chloroflexota bacterium | reverse complement strand
GGTTTCCGCTGAACAATCAAAAAAGATGAATTCGCCTGTCTCTTTATCATAAGCGACCACATCCGGTTCACCGCCGGTTCTTTCCATCTCATGGAGTGACCACAGTTTTTCGGGTTGCGCTTGCAGTTTGGCCTGTACTTTGTCCCATACCAGGCTGGCATGACGCACCATGTTCTTCTCAAAGCGGGTTTTCAAGGTGGATAGAAGTTCTTCTCTTTGTTGCATGGACAATTCTTTTTTAGTGCTGTTCATAATTTTGATGCTCCGATCGGTTATTATTCTTTAATAAAATGAAGAGAGGCACACCAGGGCTATCTCTCCTGTTTCCCAGCCAGGCTGAAATGGGCTGCATACAAACATGGAGCATTATAAACCCGAAGTCAGCCTGTATTGCTCTTGAGCTTAAATCGCATATCCTGGCACAACAATTCCGACCCCGGTCGCAAGGGGTGAGGCTGACCGACAGGTTCGAATCCCAGGCGTTGATACAAACGCATTGCAGAACTGTCCCGACAGGTAACACCCAGATCAAGATAACTCGCATTCATTTGTTTTGCCCAGGTGATAACCGCTTCCAGCAGCATTTGACCAATCCCATGGCAGCGACTGTCCGGTGCAACCCACATCTGGTACAAGTTCGCCAGGTCCGGATTTGACTGCTCGATGCGACCCCAGGCAAGACCAACCGGTCTCCCGTCGATCTCTGCCATCAAAGGTAGATTCCATCTTGAATTTGCAGCTTTTGCCAACCGGTCATACCACTCCGCATCAGACCGCCCTTGTTCTTCGGCGAGTGTACGGGCAAATGCGTCGGGTGAATCGGCCAGAGCCTTCAATCGAAGGTGTTTATAGGTATCCCACTCCTCGGGGGTTATGGTGCGGATAATAGATGTACTGTTCATATAAACCTACGGTTTATTGGTTTGCGCAAGGGCAGGAATGGAATCCTGCCTTACGGGATACCTGCCCTACGCGAGGGCAGGATATGCCGGAGGTTTTTATCCTTCTCTCAACGCACATAATCAAGATACCTGTTTACAACTTTGAATCCGATCGATTCATAGAGTTGCCTGGCAGGATCATTGGACACACCCGTCGAGATACAGACGCGATCCATTCCATGAGCCTTCATGCGCTGCAAACCTTCCAGCAAGGCTGCGCGCGTCAATCCCTGCCTGCGATAGGGTGGCAGCGCTCCAACCGGTCCGAAATCACCGATCTTGTTAAGCGGGTCGATCCAGCCGTTCACATAGGCAGCCATATCTCCTTTGGGCGCGATCGTGACAATATCCAGGTTACGCTCATAAACGGGTATTTGCATGAAGCGGGCATAATCCTCGTCACTGACGTTGCCCACCGTCCACGGTTGCCATACCTGGCGCTGGATGGCGGCACGCTCTGTGATCTCGCCTGCCCCCGAAACTTCACGGACAAGACAACCATCAGGCAGCCGGGGTGCAGGGATCGGTTCATGCAGCGAGCGCAGCATATTGACTTCTGCAAAATCGCCGCAGTATTGGAAACCGCGCTCTTCCAGGAAAGCGATCCGTTTGGTGTCATCCTGGCGGGCACCTGAAACAAGATTGCCACCCCATTGTTTTTCATTTTGTTGGCGGAGTTGGTCAATGCGCGCTTCCGCCCAAAGAAGTGCTTCGGTTTCGATCCCTGACCATTCATAAACAGGCAATACCTGGCAATCGAAGGAAGGATCTTCCCCTAAAACGGCAAAACCAACCAGTTTTCCATGGTCATGCCAGAGACGGATATGTTCCTGTGGATCGAGATGGCAGGTGACCATTAAATAATTGAAAGCCAATTCGCCAACATGTGCATAATGCCAATCATTGGTGAGCGATCGTCCTTCCATCAATAGATCAACCATCTGCAAAAAGTCACTTTCGCTTTGATAAAGCCGGGAAGTCCATGTGTGCATTGTCATCTTTACACCAGATCTTATTTTAATCCAGACCCTAATGGTTTTCCCTGAATAATCGTGTCATCGACAGCATGAATATCAAATAAAATTCTAATTCTCCTGCCAGAGTAACCTTTTGGGTCTTGGCATCAGCAGCTACCATTATAAATTAATTACATGGAGAGCGTGCAGACTGACAGTTTGTGTAAGCTGGCTTTGGGTGGAATGAGATAACACTGCTTTGCTGCAATTAGCTTGAGCGTAGTGTACGCCTGTTGGATGCGGAGAGTCCAACCTGCCGTGCAAAGGATTATTTAACCACATCCATAGCCCGCTGCCAGGATCATTTAAAGCCATTCCGAATGAAATTGAAAAACTCCCTGCGAGTCTTCCTCCCATTGACCAGAAATTGATGCAAGCCTTTCCATGCGGGTTTTTCTTGTGAACCGGACTGCACCATCTCGATCAACAAGGCGCCAATTCCAACATAGGAGTAAACGTCAGCAAAATTGGCGCTCGGAGAGTGCAAGACCTGCAAGAAGTCCACAGTATATGGGAAGAACACATCCACAACAGAATGCCCGAGAAAAGACGCCACCAGGCACACAAAGGCCACATCCGTCCAAAGCGCCTGGCGCAGGGTTTTGATGTAAAACAAGTAAACAGGAAAAGCAACAATGGCTAAAAGAAACAGGAAGGCTTGAAAGCCAATCTGCACCCAGCCAGGCATTTCCGGGACAAACCAGGAGAATCCTGAATAGTTCTGGATATAGGTTAGCCGCAAGATATTGCCAATGAAAGCAATACTTCCGCCTGGAGGCATGTTGGCTTGAACGAGTGCTTTTGAACCATAATCAGCACTGACAAGAAGAAAAATTGCCACCAACCGGGAAACAAGATGAACGTTCTTTCGATCACAGTCCATAAAAACTTTGTGAAAAGTGCGCTCTAATGTTTCTTTCTCAGTAACCATACGATCAATACCATCCCACCGGCAGCCAGGCAAATGATCAGCAGCGGCGATGGAGAAGCAGTGCCCTGGACTTTGCTCTCCGGTGGCGTTGTGATGTTGAGCTCATAGGCACCGCAGTCCACCACAGTGAGGTCATCGCTGTTGCCATCCCACAGGCGGGAATGCTGATCCAGATCCTGCGTACCGACATGCGCGGCAGAGGGGTCACCCGAATCGATACAGGGAGAGGTTGCCAGCAAATGGAAATCCCCCTCATCGGGATTGACGAATCCGGGCGACAGGCTGAAATTCCCGTTTTCTCCCACAAAGCGCCTGTCGTTCAGGCGGGAGTTGAAGACACTGGCTGGAACAAGAGAGCCAAGAATAGCATCATCTCCGCCATTATGCCACAAGATGGTGTTCGCCACGCTCACCCCAGTGATGACGTTGCTGCTTTCCAGGGTGTTGATGTTCAAGCCGCCTGCCCAGGCGCTTGTAACCCCATTGTTGACCAGGGTCAGGTTGGTGAGGGTGACATTCTTGATGGTGTTACGCTGGCTGTTGCCGTCATCACCGTGCAGCAAAACACCGGCACCTTTGCAGCTTTCGACCAACGTGTTGCGCAGTATGATGTTTTCAAGGAGATTGTCGTGAGCTCCGCCACTGCCGGCGTAAAAAGAGATCCCGTTGGCAGCGCAGGCAGAAATGTGGTTGCGATCGATCAATACGCCCGAGATGCTGTTGTCGTGGGAATTGTCGCCGTTGGCACCTCCAAACTGGATGCCGCCGCCGGTCAGAATATTATCCGTAATGGTAACATCGGACATCACATTCCCCGCTGCGTTTGTACCAGACCCACCCACACTGACCAGTTCGATGGTCACAGACGTGCCGTCGATGTGGTTCCCGGAGATGCTGATATGGGTGGTCAGGTTACCGTTGTTATTTGCCTGGTTGGCAGCATCGATCAGGATCGAGGAGGTAGCATGGTTACTCAAGTGGTTGCCCTTGATCTGGAGATCCCTGATCGTATTGCGGGAGACATTCTCTATTCCAGCGGGCGAGATGAAGATACCAACAGCATAGCGAAGTGTTGTAAACGTATTGGAAAGGATCGAGACATTGGAGATCTCACTGTCACTGGCACCAGGAGCAGCACCGGCATGCAGCGTAATACCAACAGGGTAGTTTTGGAGCGTATTGTCCGAGATCTCGATGTTGCGGATCACGGCATGCTCGAGGTCATTTCTGATGATAATGGCGCTCGAGTTCATGTTCGTGAGCAGGTTGTGACGCACTATAAGGTTTTCCACCAGGTGAATACCACGCTCGGGTGTGGTTCGGATCTCGATGGCATTTGCGCTGAAATTGTCTAAATGGAGTCCCTCGATGACCACGTCCGAGGCATGGACCTGGAGAGCATTGGAAATGATGCCATCGCCGGAGAGGGTGATATCGGGAAGGCCGTCATCGTTGCTGTCTCCATCCAGGGTCAAGCCATCCCGGTCAATGGATGGCAAATATTGAGTCAGGTGGAAAATCATCCCATCCAGGGAGGGGTCAAAGATGATGGTTTCATGAGCGAGGGTATCTGCTTCCACAGCTGTAAGTGCTTCCAGCAGAGAGATACCATCCGCTCCCGGGTTTGCGATCAGCGCAGCCGGGTTGGAAACATCGCCGTTGATATCCTCGCTGAGGTTGGTCACTGTAAGCGTCAGACCGGGCGAAAGAGTATCTTGCGCATTTGCGGTTCCCCCACTCCCCAGGATCAAACTCAATAACAGGAACGCAATCAGGTTTCCCGGGTTGAGCAGCCTGGAAACCCTCTTGAGAAACTGTTTCCTGTCCATTTCTGCTCCTTTTTTGGTATGCCAACAGCGCTGAAGGTTGGTGCGGGTATTTTCAACAGGATTGCATCAAGGAGAATATTTAAAAAGGCACGCGTACATATTACAAGGGGTGGATCGGAGAGCCTAATGAATATTATCGCGCTATTTCTCGAAAAACGCGCCCCGAATCGCGCAGGTGGGAATCCTGCTCATTTTTTCATACAGCCATAAATGTCAACGGTAGGGCAGGTTTCATAACCTGCCGCAAGGACATCGGCGAAGATGTTGGCGGGTTGTTCCCCTCGGGGTAACGGCGGGAAAGGATTCCCGCCCTACGTATGCATTTATATTAACCAAGAAGATATCATTCAAAATTTAAAAAGGCAATCTTGGATGGTTCTGCCTCCAAACTCCAATACTCGCCATAAAATCCATTCTTCAACCAATGTTGATATGAAGACCAGCGCCAATCCTCGGGGCGGTGAACAAATCCATGTTTGATTGGATTCCAATGTGTGTAATTGATGTGATTTTCCAAATCATTTTCATTGCGTATCACATGGTCCCAAAAACGTGATTGCCAGAGCTTGAGGGGAGCAGATATATCATGTACCTTTTTATAATTGAGCGTGAAATTTCGTTTGAAACTATGCAGGATTTTCGAAAAATTGCCAACCTCATCATCCGGTTTTATTAACCAATGAAAATGATCCGGCAATATGACGTAAGCCAATAATCTGAAAGGTTTTATTTTTTGAACTTTGTGTAATGTCTCAAAATACAATTCAATATCTGTATCTTCGCGCAAATAAGGATGCCGGTTTTGAGTTACACAGGAGATGAACACAATCGCATTCGGAAAATAATAACGATGAAAATTGGGCATGGCAATACCTTGGTTCCAATTTTATTATTGGCAGGAATGGAATCCTGCCTTACCGGCAGGAATGAATCCTGCCTTACGGGAATCCTGCCCTACCGGCAGGAATGAATCCTGCCCTACGGGAATCCTGCCTTACCGGCAGGTTATGAAACCTGCCTTACGAGAATCCTGCCTTACCGGCAGGTTATGAAACCTGCCAAATTGGCAGGAATGGATTCCTGCCCTACGGGTTGGGGCAATATTTTTCGATGAGAAGGGGATCGTCCGGAACGAACTGCTGCGTTATTTTACAAGCTTCCGCCTGCTGCCCGGTCTGCATATAAGCATCCAGCAGGGGTATCCACTCCTGGAAATTATTGGGCTTGAAGCCTTTTGAATTCGCCTGCGAATAGAGTTCAATGACCCGGTCCCATTTTTCCAATTGCCGCTCCAGATCGGCTTTTTCAAAATAATAGCACCACTGCTCGATATTGGTCGATCCAAATATTTCTGTTGGCAGGGCAGCTGGAGTTTGCGGTTCTGGAATGATCGCATTCAGATCTGAAAGCTGCATGGCATCATGCCACTGCTTGAACCTGGGGCTATTTAGGAACTCGTCCGTGGAATCCGCTCCTGTCAGCACTCGCAAACAGCCATTATTGGGCATTACAAATGTTATTAATGAGGAGGTGCTGCCTCTAAAATTAAACCCTCTAAAGCTGTAATTGACCGGTTTCTCATTCTGATCGGTTTGTATGGAGGTGGATTGTCCACCTGAAAAAAAGTAGAACAGGAGCGGTATTTGATCCGTATTATTCTGGGGAGCATAGATCATATTCAGGGGGGCTGTTAAGGATGTGGCCGAGAAGTAATCGGAGAATCTCACATCTTCTGTGACCAGCAGGGTGTTTTCACGTAAAGCCGGTGCGCGCCAGGTTAATTGGGAAAAGAAATCCTTTTGTTGATCCCAGTAGATCATGAAACTCCTGGCAACCAGGAATTGTGATCCGATGGAAAGAGAGGTCAATAAGGCGACCAGGAATATCCTCTGTCGATCGGTTCTCACCAGGTAGAAGATCAAACCGGATACTGTTAAAGCGATCCCCGGTATCAATGAAACCAGGTAGCGGTTATTGGGAAAATCCAATGTGATCTCAAAACCTGCCATCACAAACGGGATCATCCCTGTAAAAGTGAGGAACAGGCCGAGCAGAACCAGGATCTTCTCCGTTTTGGCTGCACGGATGGCTGGTATACCCTGGACCAGCCTGTACAAGACAAAGAAAGTGATGATAAAACCTGCCGCGATCAAGCCCAGCATCATCAGGGAAGATTTATCAAGCAGGTTGCGCTCGAAGACCGCGGATAGATCCACCCAGACCCGTATCGTGGAATCAAAAAAGGAACGAACGGCACCCCCCAGTATGCGGGTGAGGGTCTGAATGGGTGAAGATCCGATTTCAGACAATAACCTGATGGGATATCCGAAGGATCTGGCAAATGCGACCCTAAAAACGGTGAATCCCGCCAGGATGAGCAGGTAGGGCATCCATTTGATGAAGGCAAGTTTCAATCTCGAGCGGGCCGGGAATTGTTCTGGGCGGAAGAGCAGGAACAGAACGATCGGACGGGCGAATTCCAGCCCGTAAACTGTCTCCACCGGGACGATGCTGACAAATTGACAGACCAGGGCTGCCGCCAGATACAGACCCCTGTGCTTTTCCTCAGTTACAGCCCGGACCATGAACAGGTAGGATAGAAAATAAACGGCATACAACAGGAACATCTGGCTGTACATCACCGAGAACCAGTGGAATTTGAAACCCGGGTATACTGCAAAAAGGATGGCGGCTGCCAGGGTGAGCTGCTTTCGGTCCCGCATGACCTGCTGCAATACCAACCAGAACGTATAAGCAGCCAGCCAGTGGGTAAGAAGCGCGAATACCTGCCAGGCGAGGCGCGAATCCCTGAAGATCGGGACGAAGATCATGTAAACATAGGCAAATAAGGGTCGATCATTCTGGAAGTATTCGAGAAACTTGAGACCCCCGTAACTTTTATAAAACCAGATGATATACCAGTCGTCCAGGTAGAATCCAAGCCACAGGACCAGGACCCCGTAAGCCAGGATACAAACCACTAGCAAGACCAGCGCTTCTTTGTACTTGAGCAGGAACTTCAGTAAATGATCTTTTATTTTCATAAATCTATTCCTGTGAGAGGGTTTCTTGCCGGTTCAATTTTACACGATTACAAGCGCCGGTGTGAGAT
The DNA here is from genome assembly GCA_043826315.1 of Chloroflexota bacterium. Taxonomy (GTDB): domain Bacteria; phylum Chloroflexota; class Anaerolineae; order Anaerolineales; family Villigracilaceae; genus UBA12087. The sequence continues at coordinate 1,490 of JBDRQK010000078.1, read as the reverse complement.
TCTTTGACCATGAAGAATATTACAAGGCGGGAAAGGATTCCCGCCCAATTGGCAGGAATGGAATCCTGCCCTATCGGCAGGAATGGAATCCTGCCCTATCGGCAGGTTATGAAACCTGCCCTACGGGAATGGAATCCTGCCCTGCTGCGGGAAAGCCCTTGAATCAGGCGAGCTTTGCAACCCAAATCATGCCGGGGCTTTCATCCTGGAGTTCGTGACGAAAGAAATCTCCATAGACGTTCTCGAACTTAAAGCCAACGCGGGCCAGGAGGTGTTCCATTTCGAAGCGAAATACAACATGCAATTGAATGGATTTCCTTTTTATGCGATTAACAATTTGTTCATCGATATTGAACTCTTCCCAAACTGATTGGAGAACCGCTGTTTGTGTGGAAGGTTCATAAGCCCATACCCGCAAAGCCTGAACCTGATGACCTGTGTCTGGATGCTTGAACTGCTCTTCGGCCTTGAACTCTCCCTTCTTATTACATAAATCGCCAAGCCATTTCATATTCTCGATGTTCATATGGTCGAGGTGGATCACAAGCATTCCTCCTGGATGAAGGTGTCGCTTGATGCATTTAAGACAGGCTACCTGATCCTGCGTTGTATTAAGGTTCTGGAAAGCATGCCCGGGGATAAGCGCAAGGTTGAATTTATCTTTCAGGTTAAATGAGCGCATATCTCCTGCAGCCCAGTGTATGTTTTCAATCCCGATGCTCTTCTGCCTGGCGATCTCAATCATTTCTGAAGAGAGGTCAAGACCGACAACCCTGGCCCCCTTTTGAGCCAAGCGAATAGCAATACGCCCTGTACCACAGGCAACCTCCAGCACGGTTCCGCCAGTGGACTTAACCTTTGCAGCCATCTCCTGGTAAAAGTCTAATTCACCAGGCCAGTCTGGGACGGAATCGTCATAGGTCTGTGCATAGAATTTATCAGCATTTTGTTCATTGGTTGTGTTATCCATGAGTTCAATTATCCTTGATGATGCCTGGCACCCTACGGTTAGTGTTCGTGAAGCCTCCCCACAGGGACCGGCATGCGCCAGTCACCTCCGGGGCACCGGTCTCCGTGTTTTGTTCTGCCAGCATGTCTGTCCCTGTTCCAGCCTGGTTTGAACCAGCAGCAGCACAACCAACTGTCAGAATTGTGAACACCAGTATTGTGAAGCACTTTATGAACCAGAAATCCCTTTCTTTTTTCATGTCAATTCCTTTTCTCCCCTCGATTGGAGGAGTCTAACGGTTTATATGCGCGATCCATGGCAGCGGGATTGCTGCCGATTTTTATAGTATAGGTCTTTTGAATAAGTTATTCAATACCTCTTATCTCGATCGTGCCATGAAATTCCCCACGGTTTACATTGGGCAAGGCAAATTCCACTTAATTAACTTGAATACAGACTAAATTCATTCTTGACAATATGTATAGTTTACTATATACTATATATAGTTAACTATACTTAAGTGTGTGGAAGGAACTGCCTT
>JBDRQK010000077.1:0-4050 GCA_043826315.1 Chloroflexota bacterium | reverse complement strand
CCCCTGTTTTTTGCCCGCAGGACCTGGATGAGAGGATCACACCTTGATGGATTACCATTACCAGGTGGTATTGATCAGGTTCCATCAGTGAATTGCCACACAGCAATTTATCACATCTGGGCTGGATCTAATTCTCGATGGACGTCAACTGCATCCAACCCAGACCCACCAAACGGCTGCATTACCGTTCGCCACCTCCCTGATTCGTGCTAAAATTACCAAATGGAATTTGAATCATCCAGACTGGATATCAATCAGAAAATAATATTCCTGAAGAAGAGTCATCTATTCAGGGGGCTGACAAATGAGCAATTGAAAAGTGTTGCCGAAGGAGTGGCAGATTTACCCTACCCGGCAAACAAGATGCTAATGAAACAAGGCTCCCAGGGTGATTATTTTTATATGATCTATTCCGGAAGCGTCAACATCTCCCGTCTTAATAAAGACAAACATGAAGACCTGGCGTCGTTGGGGGTCGGTGATTTTTTTGGAGAAGAAGTCATCTCTACCAAGCGAATTCGCACATTCAACGCCATAACTCTGGAAGAATCAATTCTCCTGGTGTTCCCCCGCCAGCATTTGGAAACATTATTTACCCGGATCAACTCGCTTAAAGCCAATATCACAGCAGCAGTGGAGAGTCAACGCTTGATCCGGTCCACTAAGTTCAATTGGGTCCAACCTGGCGAAGTGATCTATTTCCTGGCACGCAAGCACCCCATTCTATTTATTAAAGCCCTGACAGGTCCGATCCTGCTGTTGTTGGTAACAATTTTCCTCTTTTGGTTTTCCATTTCAACAGCATCTTTAATATCGCTCGTCATTGCTTGGGTTCTAATTATGCTGGATATTGCCTGGGGAGTGTGGAATTGGATTGATTGGGGAAATGATTACTATATAGTGACCAATAAGCGTGTCATCTGGCTGGAAAAAGTGATCGGTTTATATGATAGCCGGCAGGAAGCACCTTTAAATGCCATCATCTCGGTTGGTGTGGAAACTGACCAGATCGGTCGCTTGCTGGATTATGGGGATGTGATCGTCAGGACATTTGTGGGGAGAATACGGTTCCATCATGTTCTTCATCCAAACCAGGCTGCCTCACTGGTCGAAGAGCAATGGGTGCGCATGCGGGAGATCTCCATCAATGAAGATGCCACCGCTATGAAACAAGCCATCCGCGAGCGTCTTGGATTATCCAAGAGCAAAACAGGTGAACATACCGAAGCGGTACCTGTTGTGATTTCAAAAAACAAGGTGGGTGTTTTAGCGTTGATCTTTTCTGATATATTCAAAGTCCGTATTGAGGATAGTGGGACGATCACTTATCGCAAACACTGGTTTGTTTTACTTAAGTCAACATTAAGACCCGGATTGTCACTCCTCTTCATCATGATTCTTATGATTAGCCGGTTGATCAACTTACTGGTCGATCAAAAACAACCTCTGGCTTCTTTAGGGATGGATACATATCTTTTGATCCTGGTCATGTTTTTTGTGCTCGTATCAGTGTGGTGGCTTTATAAATATTTGGATTGGCGAAATGATATCTACCAGGTTACGCAGGATCAAATAGTGGATATTGATAAAACTCCTCTAGGCAGGATACAACATAAAGCAGCTCCCCTGGAAAATATTCTATCCACAGAATACAAACGTATTGGTCTACTTGAAGTACTCTTGAATTTTGGCAATGTATATATTACCGTTGGGGGGGCACAACTCATTTTTGAAGATGTGGCTGATCCCCCAACTGTCCAACAGGATATCGACCAGCGTCGTATTGTCCTTATCGCAAATAGAAAAGATGTAGAAAACCGTGCAGACCGGGATCGCTTGGCGGATTGGTTTGTGGCTTATCATGACAACACCGAAGCATTTCAAACTGAAGCAGGATTGGATGGTTTTAACGATATTCCTGAAAGCGATGAATTTGATGTACAATAAAAAATTATTTCTGACAGGATGATGGTTACCCTTTTTTAATGGTAAGGTGATAAATAATGGCTATTCGTGAAATTGTAACAGTTCCAAGCCCGGTACTTCGGCGCAAGGCGCATCCGGTAACAAAATTTGATGAAGAACTGCAGGTCTTGATCACAGATATGATCGAGACGATGCGCACAGCCCCCGGGGTGGGTTTGGCTGCACCACAGGTGGGTATTTCTCAAAGAGTTATCGTGGTTGAATACACAACAGATGAAGAGGTTGAGACTGCACCCAAAAACCTGTATGCGGTGGTCAACCCTGAGATCAAGGTTACAAGTGAGGAAGCTGAGCTGGGCGTGGAAGGTTGCTTATCTGTACCTGGTCTTCTGGGTGAGGTGGAACGAAATCTAAAGATTTCTATCAAGGGTCTGAACCGGTTGGGTCAACCAACTCGCATCAAAGCACAGGGCTGGTTGGCGCGCATCTTTCTGCACGAGGTTGATCACTTGGAAGGTGTGATCTTTACCGACCTGGCAAGCACAATATGGAAGCCTGAAGTGGATGATTATGTTGATAAAGTCTGAATTTTTTAGGGATTTTGATGAATATTCACCTTTTCTCCGAATCCGATTGATATGTTCCTGACCCATCTCTCACTGACCCACTTTCGTAATTTCTCCCGCCTGGATATCGACATACCCCGGCGGGCTGTTTTGCTGGTTGGCAGAAATGCCCAGGGAAAAACTAGCCTGCTGGAAGCTATCTATTTTCTGGCGGCTTTTACCTCCTTTCAGACTCACGCCGATCGCCAGGTGGTCAATTTCCTGGCAGCCCGTGAATCCCTGGCGGTGGCGCGTCTGGTAGCGGAATATCAGCGCGGTTCGACAAAACACAAACTGGAAGTTCGTTTGATCCTTGAGCCCAGTGGGATCAATGGTCAACGACTGCGCAAGGAAGTCTTGTTGGATGGGCTAAAACGCCCGTTGGCTGAGGTGATCGGTCATTTCAATGCGGTCGTATTTGTACCGCAGATGTCGCTGATCATTGAAGGGGGTCCAGATGAACGCCGCCGTTATCTGAACCTGGCACTGGCACAATCCACACCCAGTTATGCAAGGGCATTGAGCGAGTATGCCCAGGCGATCACTCAACGCAATGCCCTGCTCAAGATGTTGAACGAGCGCAGTGGTGAAATGGAACAATTGGTGTACTGGGATGAAGTCATCACGCGAACAGGGGCATTGATCATGCTGGACCGCATCCAGGCTTTGCAGGAATTGGAAAGACTTGCAACCCGCATCCATCACCACTTGACGCGCAGTCATGAAGTGTTACGTTTGAATTACCTGCCCGCTTACGAACCGCTACCACGTCCAGCCGGGCAGATCTCCCTTCCCATCAGCACGCCTTTGGACAGGAGTAATTTAACCTTGGATGAGATCAGGGAGGGTTTCGCACTAAGATTGAAGCAGCTCAGGAGTGAGGAAGTCAATCGCGGTGTGACGACCATCGGTCCCCATCGCGATGAGCTGCGCTTTTTAGCAAACAGTCTTGATCTCGGAGATTTCGGCTCTCGCGGCCAGATACGCACAGCGCTGCTGGCGCTTAAGTTGGCTGAGGTGGAGTGGATGCAGAAACGTACCGGGCAGTGGCCGGTTATTCTACTGGATGAAGTACTGGCAGAACTGGATGTTCAACGCCGGGAAGACCTGCTCAAACACCTGGGCGAAAGTGAACAATCTCTGTTGACGACCACGGATCTTGCACTGTTCAACCCGGATTTTGTAGCACAGGCTACTCGATGGGAAGTATCGGAGGGGGAGATCAAAGCATTTGTTGAACCGGAGGAATAATTATGACTGTAAAAAATGTGAAAGATATAAAATCAGCTGATGTGTCTGCTGGCAAGGACACAAGCATCCAGGTGCTGATCTCAGCCCAGGAAGGTCCCCATTTTGCGTTGCGGCGCTTTGTGATCAAGCCGGGAGGTGGCATGCCGTTGCATACCAATACACTGGAGCATGAGCAATATGTGCTGGGCGGTGAAGCCAGGGTCCAGATCGGGGAAGATGTGCATTTTGTGAAACAGGGAGATGTAGTCTTTATTCCAGAAGGGGTGCC
>JBDRQK010000076.1:0-8022 GCA_043826315.1 Chloroflexota bacterium | reverse complement strand
TTCAGCAATATGATCGGACTATTCTTTATTGAATGTCTTTATATAGAATTTTTTTTATGATTGACCATAGAAATTCTACTGCTTATGGTATGCTCTATTATCATAACTACTTCGATAAGTTAATACAAGCATACAAGAATTCAGGTAGTTTGGCAATACCCATTCCTCCTTGACAATCTCCACCTTATCACCTAAAATAATATTTAGGAATACCTAAATATGGAAGAACCCATCTCGCAGTCCGTACAGGACTATCTCAAGAGCATTTACGACCTGACCCGCACGGCGCGGCGCGCCAGCACCAGCCAGATCGCCTCCGCCATGGGCGTGCGCCCGGCCTCGGTGACCGGCATGATCCAGAAGATGACGCGCGGCGAGACGCCCCTGCTGGATTACCACAAGCACCAGGGCGTGCGCCTGACCGCCCACGGCGAGAAGCTGGCGCTGCAGGTCATCCGCCATCACCGCCTGCTGGAGACCTACCTGCACGATACACTCGGCTACGGCTGGGATGCCGTCCATGACGAAGCCTGCCGCCTGGAGCATGTCATCTCCGAGAAGTTCGAGCAGCGCATCGACCAGGCGCTCGGCAGCCCAACCTTCGACCCGCACGGCGACCCGATCCCGGACCGCGACCTGGTAATGCCCGTCCACGCCACCACCAGCCTGGAGAACATGACGGTCGGGCAGCAGGCCACCATCCGGCGCGTGCCCAACAGCGACCCGCTCCTGCTGCGTTACCTGGCAGAGCACCACCTGGTGCCCGGCGAAAAAGTGAGCCTGCTGGCACACTCGCCCTTCGACGGCAACCTGTCGCTGCAGATCGATCAACAGGCCGAAACCGTCGTGCTCGGTCCGCTTGTGGCCGGGCAGATCCTGGTCGAGCTCATCCCGAACGGATGAGCCACACTACAAACCAATGAGGTACTTATGACCGTTCCTTTGATATCCCTTCTCACCACCCTCGTGCTGATCGTTCTCGGCGTGCTGTTCTTCCGTGCACAGAACGGTCTTTTCTGGCGCTGGCAGCGCAACCGCAGGCGTACAGAGCGCGTCCTGCAGGAGGATGCCCTCAAGCACATCTGCCAGGGCGAACTGGATGGCGGCAGGTCCAATCCCACCAGCCTGGCGGGTGCCCTGGGCCTGAACGTGGCCGCGGTCACGCATATCATCAGCGACTTGCAGGCGCGCGGCTTGCTCGAACTGGACGGCAATGACCTGAACCTGAGTTCCAACGGTCGCGATGTCGCCCTGCGCATCATCCGCGCCCACCGCCTGTACGAACGCTACCTGTCCGAAGAATCGGGCTACAGTGAAGAGGAATGGCACAGGCGTGCCCATGACCGCGAGCACATGCTCAGCGCTGAAGACCTGGCGGCTCTCTCCCAACGCCTGGGAAACCCGACCCATGACCCGCACGGCGACCCGATCCCCGCCGCGGATGGCAGCATGCACCTGTTTGAAAAGACCATGGCACTGGCCTCGCTGGCACCCGACACCCCGGCACGCATCACCCACCTGGAGGACGAACCCGAAACGGTCTATGCCCAGCTGGTGGCTGAAGGCTTGATGGTCGGGCAGAAGATCCGCCTGCTCGAAGCGGGTCCGCAGCGGGTGCGCTTCTGGGCGGATGGCGATGAACACGTGCTGGCACCCATCCTGGCAGCCAACATCGGCGTGGTGCCCATCCTGGAAGCCATCGAGCAGACGCCCCCCGGTCAGCCTCTATCCAGCCTGGAACCCGGGCAGGAAAGGCGTGTGCTAAGCCTGTCGCCACGCCTGCGCGGTGTCGAACGCCGCCGCCTGATGGACCTGGGACTGATGCCCGGCACGCTGGTCAGCGTCGAGATGGTCAGCGTGGGTGGTGACCCGACCGCCTACCGCATCCGCGGGGCATTGATCGCCCTGCGCAGGAACCAGACCGACCAGATCTTCGTGACAGGCGAAACCGTAACCAGCACCCCGTGAGACAGGAGAACCCATGACAACTGCAACCCAACAACCCGAAGAAGCCTGCGCCAGCTGCCCGATGTACAACGCGGCTGCCCTGAAAAAACTCGGGGTGGATATGACCGATTTCAACTACGTGGTGGCACTGGCGGGCAACCCCAACACCGGGAAAAGCACCGTTTTCAACGCCATCACGGGACTGCACCAGCACACCGGCAACTGGCCCGGGAAAACCGTGACGCGCGCCGAGGGCGGTTTCGAATACGGAGACAAGCGCTACAAATTGATCGACCTGCCCGGCACCTACTCCCTTCTGGCCACCAGCCTGGATGAAGAGGTGGCGCGCGATTTCATCCTGTTCGGACAGCCGGATGTGACCCTGGTGGTGGTGGATGCCACCCGCCTGGAGCGCAACCTGAACCTGGTGCTGCAGGTGACCGAGATCACCAACCGCGCCATCGTCTGCCTGAACCTGATGGACGAAGCCCGGCGCCACAAGATCCAGATCGATGAGCGCCGCCTGGCACGTGACCTGGGCATCCCGGTGGTGCCGATGGCTGCCCGCCAGGGTGAGGGTATTCCGGAACTGCTGCAGGCCATCAGCGAAGTCGCCAGCGGCAAGCTGACGGGTAAACCCTACCATGTCAAATATCAATCCCCGGCCCTGAAACAGGCTGTCTCGCAATTGAGCGACCAGATCCAGGACTCTTTTCCCAACCTGCCCAACCCGCGCTGGGTGGCACTGCGCCTGCTGGATGGAGATGAGACCATCGCCGAAGCCCTGCGCAAGGGTGAGCTGGGCGACCTGAGCCACGGGGGTTTTGAACAGCGTCCGCAACAACTGCAGGTGCTTGGAAACCAGTGAGGCATGCTGCTGGATGATCCGACCCGCCAGGTGAGCCGGATTAAAGCGATCAGTATCTTTTGAAATTATTAAGGAAAACTTATGACCACAGCCACTCCCCTTTCCCCCGAAACCATCCTTGCCAATGCCCAGGCCCTGCGCTGGAAGATCGGCGGTGACTTCCACGAGCAATTGCTGGAATCGATCTACACCGAGGCAGCCCAGATCGCCGACCGCGCCGTGACCCGCCCGGGCAAGAAGGAGCGTTTCGATCTTGACCGCAGCCTGGACCGCATTCTCACCAACCGCAGGTGGGGCTTCCTGACCATGATCGCCCTGCTGGCATTGGTGTTCTGGCTGACGATCTCCGGCGCCAACGTCCCGTCCAATTTGCTCTCGAAGCTGCTGATCGATACCGTGCAGCCCCTGCTGCACCAGGCGGCGGACTTCATCCGCCTGCCGTGGTGGCTGAGCGGACTGCTGAGCGATGGCATGTCCCTGGCGACCGCCTGGGTCATCAGCGTGATGCTGCCGCCCATGGCAATCTTCTTTCCGCTCTTCACCCTGCTCGAAGATTTCGGCTACCTGCCGCGCGTGGCTTTCAACCTGGACAATATCTTTCGAAAAGCCGGGGGGCACGGCAAGCAGGCGTTGAGCATGACGATGGGCTTTGGCTGCAACGCCGCCGGTGTGGTGGCGACGCGCATCATCGACAGCCCGCGCGAGCGTCTGATCGCCATATTGACCAACAATTTTGCCCTGTGCAACGGGCGCTGGCCGACCCAGATCCTGATCGCCACGGTGTTCATCGGCTCACTGGTGCCTTCCTACCTGGCCGGGTTGATCTCGGCCCTGGCTGTGGTGAGCGTCGCTCTGCTGGGTGTGCTGCTGACCTTCGCCTCTTCCTGGGCGCTGTCACGCACCGTGCTGCGCGGCGAAGCCTCCACCTTCAGCCTGGAGCTACCGCCCTACCGCCCGCCGCGCATCTGGCAGACCATCTACACCTCGGTCATCGACCGCACGCTGATCGTGCTGTGGCGGGCCGTGACCTATGCCCTGCCTGCCGGGGCAGCCATCTGGCTGATCGCCAATGTCACCTTCGGCGGGGTCAGCGTGGCTGAATACCTGGTCAATTTCCTGAACCCGTTCGCCTGGTTCCTGGGTCTGAACGGTGTGATCCTGGTGGCTTACATCGTCGCCATCCCCGCCAACGAGATCGTCATCCCGACCGTGCTGATGCTGACCGTGCTGGTGACCAACACCAGCGGCGTGGGTGGCGGCGCGGGCGTGATGTTCAACGCTGATTCCAATGCACAGCTGGCGAGCCTGTTCCAGGCTGGCGGCTGGACCCTGCTGACGGCGGTCAACCTGATGCTGTTCAGCCTGATGCACAACCCGTGCAGCACCACCATCGCCACCATCTACAAGGAGACCGGTAGCAGGAAGTGGACACTGCTGGCCACCCTGGCCCCGGTGCTGATGGGCTTTATCGTCACCTTCCTGGTGGCCCAGGTCTGGCGGCTGGTGGCTGCGATCATTTAAGGAGACTTGGGTTAAAGAGAAAACAGGCACCCTCAGCCCGGATGGGACTGCGGAGGCCTGTTTTTTTTGTTGTCCATCCCTCCCTGGAACAGGGTTGGGAGACTTAACAAAAGGCGAATCCTAAACTTTCCTGCCCTCTGCCAGCCAGGCAAGCAGTTTTTCAAGGTGTTCCTGATGATGGTCATAGGTGCCGATCAGGATCAAAGCCAGCGGTCGCAAATCCATCCAGGTGTACCTGCTCTCATCCAATATTACTCTTTCCGAAATTCTTTCACTCAGTTCGATCAGGCGCAAATATCCATTTTTCCAATTCTGGCGCACCGTTGCCCAGGATTCGTCCCGATGCGCAGCGTAGATCCAGGCATTGATCTGATCCGTATCTGCTTCTGAGTCTGGGTCGATTCCTGGCAGCCATTTTGGGAAGACCGGTTCCCGATCCGAAAGAGCAGCCTCCAGGCGGGCGATGGAACGCCCCTGCCAGGCACTCAGGTGGGAAAGGACATCCTTGGTGGTCCAGGTGGAAGGCGCCTGGGGAACATTGACCTGGTTTTCACCCAGATGGTCCAGCAAGTCTTCCCATGTGTTGATCTGTTCTTTCAATGCTTTCAGTATATGCTCTTTCATATTCATGCTTCTTCTCCAATCATCCGAATCGGCTCAAAGGTTGGCGCTTGTGTAGCACCCATGAGGGATTTTTCGCCTGCATTAAGCAAAATGCTGGCGCGCAGACTGGCAGGGTGCTGTTGGCCTGCCCTGTGCCGCAGGCGCAGTTGTGAGCGAAAATTAAGGAATTTCCCTTACGCCAATGCTCTTGCCACTTTTAATATTCACCTTTGATCACAAAGAACGAGCCGCGGATGGTTCCTGCCAGTTTGGATTTCTGCCGGGCAAACTTAAACTTACCTTCCAGCTCCTTGGGCACATCCATCCCCTCAGAAAGCTTAAAACCAACAGCCCTCTTCTTCGGGTTATCAAGAGTATACAGGACGTTCACTTCAAGCCCATCCTCATAAAAAACATAAGCCCAATCGATATTTTCCACCTGGAAACGGGTTGTTTCCAGCGGTTTGGAAGAAAAGGTGATATTGCGTTCATCTTTCAAAATTCTGTGCACATAATCCACGATCTCCTGGTTCTCTTTCGCTGGCAAAACTACAAACTCATGCTTGTATTTGTTCATGAAGTATCGGGCTTCATTGGCACGCAAACCAGCCAGCGCTTCTGCCACAGGTGAAGACTCCAGACCAAACGTGGACACATTAATAAAATCAACTTTATAGGACATTTCAATCACTCCTTATGCTCTTTATTTTAATGCCTTTTTGATCTGGCGGCTGCATCATCCAACCTGTTGACCGCTTTTTTAAGAGAAGGACGGTTACAGTATTTATGGCAAACCAACTACCTTCGCGACGCACCCTTCAGGGATGTCCTGCACGATTTAAGCGGGAACCAGGCGCCGGTCGGATCAACTTCAACCGCTGGCGCCGTAGCGGGGCAGCTTGCCTACCGGATGATCTCCCACCTGGTACCGCTGAATGCCGTGGGATCCACCACCAGGTTCACTGATCCATCCAGGGTGTTGCCGTTCAACCAGCGGGGACCTTCCAGGTGTCCCAGGCAGTAGAATTGGACGACTCCGGCATTAACCGTGACGAGCCGCCATTGCGTGCCGGTAAACTGGTAGGTATCCGGTTTTAAAGCAACTGTCCCGTCCAGGGTCTTGCCATCCAGCCACCAGGCTTGCGTGACGCCCGTCCCCAGGCATTTCAGGGAAAAGACGCCGTCCCCCTCGGCATCCAGGACCTGCCAGGTGGCGTTGGACCCCTGCGAAATACCGGGGGTCAGGAATACGCCTGCGCTTCCCGGGTCGCAGTTCAACCAGCGGCTGCCTTCAAGCACCCCCAGGTTCTTGATCAGGATCTCATCACCATTATTAAGTGTGAAGACGGCGCCAGTATCCTGCACCTCGGCTGTGGAAGTTGGAGAAAAAGGTGCGGGGGACAGCTTTATTGTTTCCAACCACAAGGCAGCTCCAAGCAAAACAAGACCCAGGATACTTGTTATGATGCGAACAAGCGGTGGTAAATGAGGAACTTCAATTTCCTTGGCTTTAATGCCCCCACCAATAATGGCGGATATGAGTGCGATCACGCCGGCAACAGCCAGGATCCCCGATACCGTCATGGCTACTCCTTATCATCCCCTGGTCTATCAAGAACTGTTCAAGCTTTAAAAGTATAGCATAATTGAGCGGGGTAAGACAATACCACCTGCCGACCTGTGCCCGTGGTTAGTATGAACCGCAGCGAGCAGAAGTGGCGTGCCACCGCCGGGTTTGACTTTTAGCCATTTTAAACCCAGGCCTGAATTTTCCCAAATCGCGCCGCTTACCCTCCGCTGCAAACTCGACTGCACCAGGCTGGGTTGGGCGGCACTTATCGGATCTAAAAGATCATCCTTGGTTACCTTGTTTGGCAGTCCCTGATCTATTCTCTTTTTCTCATGATCACCGTGTAGGCATAATTCCTGTCAATGCCTTCAACGTTAAAAATATTCTCAACAACAATATCGGTTCTTTCATAATTAATCTCTTTGTCATTGAACAGCATTTTCTCAATAGCTAATCCACTGCCTTCTGCCAATAAAATAAAGTCAGCAGGTGTGTAGCACCTGATGGATTGTATTTTTTTGCTTTTTTTGTCGTTCTTTGGCTCCCAAATATCTATCCAGCGGCTTTTGACGGGATCATAAAAAGAATACTCCGTCATATCCACCGAACCGGGTATATTTTCCAGTCTTTCAAGTTCCTGCTTTGTCCCGGAGGCCCGAATGGGACCGAAAGGATGATATACATCCAGGATCAGGATGCCATTGGGGATCAGCCATTCATCATTGACCCTTCTCAATAGCTGCTTTTGCTCTTTATCGCTTCCAAGACCAAATGATTCAAACAAACATATCGTCGGAAACTGCTCATCGATGGCTACGTTTAGAAAATCACCTTCCGCAATCCGCAAATTCGGTTTTTCTATTTGGATTTTGGTCATTAATTCAATGTTCCTGTGACTGATGTCCACAGCAAGTACCAGGTACCCATTGTCGCAGAAATATCCTGCCGTCTCACCTGTGCCTGCTGCCAATTCCAGGATTCTTTTATCGGTATCACTGGCATACTTTTTAACAATGTCCAATCTTCTCCTCAGGTTTTCACCGTCATACCAGCTTTCTCCCCACCATTCAACAGCAGCATCATAGAAAGACTTTATCCAATCTTTATCACCTTCTTGATGTTTCATTGCGTGGCCCTTTCATTAATCTTATTTCTTGATCCCAATACTTGCTTTCCAACGGTGTGCATCAACCGCAAGTTTGTAAGACGTTATTCTTTTTGTGAAAACCTCTCAACCAGTGGATGTACTGCAAAAAATATTGCGTATCATGTCGATTGAGTTTTTAATATATTTAGATAAGATTGTCGAGCAGATTTAAGCTTACAAGAATATGGAAGGTTTGGCAATACCCCCTCCACCCTTACGGGCACCTCCCCCAATTACGACAGTAAACATTTGCTTATAACGATATCTTTTTGTGTCGAAATTGGGGGAGGCTGGGAGGGGGTCCCCACCCAAACCTCCCCCTCCGCTAAAAGCACGCGGAGCAATGTCCGCTAAAAGCACGCGGAG
>JBDRQK010000075.1:0-12344 GCA_043826315.1 Chloroflexota bacterium | reverse complement strand
CTGGCGCAAGGATATTGAGGCTTACTGTGAGACCCATAAACTCGATACAGTTGAAGATCTCACAAATTTGGATCAAACCTATTTTCGGAACCGTCTGCGTCATAGCCTCATCCCCACCATGGAAACCTATAATCCGGGCTTTAAGCTGGCTTTGTTGCGCAGCGCTGAAAGTTTAAGCGGGGATTTTCAATTGCTGAATGAAATTGTGGATGATTTCTGGGAGCGATCAGTTCTGGAAATTGGAGAAGGATTCCTGGCATTTAACAAATCAGTTCTCCAGACAGCTTCTCCCGCCATCTTGCGGAATCTCTTTCGGCGGTCTGCTTCTCACCTGAATTCAGATCTACGGGATATCAGTTTTGAGGCGGTCGAAAGTCTGGTTCGTAATACAAGGAGCGATATATCGGTTTCAAGTGATATTGATTTTACGGATGGCAACCATGTTTTTATCGAAGGTGATAGACTATTCCTTGCCAGGCGCTCTGTGAAAACTCCAACTCCGGATTGGCCTCACATCGAGCAAACAATGGAAATGAAAGTGGGTCAACCTCTGCTTTTGGGCATCAATTGGCGCATGCTGGTAAGAGAATTTGCTGGCCTTGAAGAGTTTCAATCGATCTACACAAATAGTGATCCTTTCCAGACCTGGATGGATGCCGACCTGATCCATGGGGATTTACTAATTCGCAGTCGCAGGGAAGGCGATCGATTTCAACCCCTGGGAATGCTGGAAGGAAGTATTAAATTATCGGATTTTTTCATTAATGAAAAATTACCCATTCGGGGACGCAGAACCTGGCCATTGGTCTGCCTGGATAACGAAATTCTATGGATCCCGGGATATCGTTCCGCTCACCCATACCGGGTGACAGACTCAACCCGCAGGCTCTTGCATTTTGAATTATCTAAAACATCTTCTTAGAAAACTTGTAAAATAATACATGGTCAGTCTCGGAAAATTGAGGTTAGTGGAGATTTGAACATAAAAATCTTCAAACATTTATATTGGCCGAGTCTATTATTCAGTTAATAAAAAGTGAGTAATTACATTCGATTGTAATTACTCGCAATAGTTAACAACCTTGGTATAAAACCCCCGGATAAATTTCTGAGTATTATTCAGTCAGGAAAATCATTAGCTTTCCAGATTTCAAACCAATTGGCGCAATTTATTCTGAATTTCACGCCATTGGATTTTTGATATGCCCAGCTTCTGCCGTATCTTATCGAGTTCGACTTTATTGGAAATATCGATCAGTGAAGAGGTCCAGCGGCACATATCGAAAGACAGGTGTTTATCCAGACCAGCTTCCTTGCCGATGTCTTCCAGCAAGTATTCGAGACGGCGGGGTGACCAGGGGAATAATTGGTCTACAGGATTGTATTGTTGCAAATATTCATCATAGACCATCAACCATTCATCTGACAGGTTGATCTTGCGTTCTTTATAACGATTGGCAGGACTGGCATAACGAATGAAAACGAGCGGACCATCAGGAGCAGCCCGGTCGATATGATTGATGTGTATTCCCAGGCATTCGCTTTTTTTTACGCCCGTGTCAAGTAGTAGAGAAAGCAGCAGGAAAGGACGGGCATCCGGTTTGGGAAGCCGGCGGTAGCGGTCTGCAGCCAGGAGCACTGCGCTTACTTCTTCATCCGATAATACTTCTGGCAGGGGACTGATAACCGAGCGTTGAAGGACCTTCTCTGCTGGATTGATGATCAACACGCCTCCTGTCTGCAGCCAGCGGAAGAAGGATTTGATGGAAGTGATCCGTCGGGCCAGGGATTTTGGAGAACAAGGAATGCCGCGCCCTTTTTCCAGCCAGCTTAAGAAATTATTCAGGTCACTGGTGGTAATGGCGCCCAGAGTGCGGTCAGGAGGCAGATAATCTGCCAGAAGACGAACATCCGAAAGGAAAGCCTTAATGGTATGAGGTGAGCGCCCCTGGTCGTACAAATACATTTCCCACGCATTAAGAGTTGGTATCAGGGCAGACTGACCGGTCAGATGGCCAATGGTCGTTCTTGAAGTTTCAGCCATGTGGAGTTCCTCCAATCATCAGTAATTATTATGGTTAAATATTCAGTTTCTTCGTATAGTTTAGCGCAAATCTATACGAAAGTCAAACGGAAAGGAGGGATCTTATTGATGCTAATGATGTTGTTTTGATGATCCTCATCCATACTTGTCAAGGCGAACCTCGATATTCATTTGTGCCAATCCAATTAAAATTTCTTTAATATATAATCTCATAAATGCATTTGCGACAGACCTGATGGAGTTCAAGTATAAGGACTGAGGTTCACAACGGAAAAATCTCTTCGAAATCATCCCCCAAACCACTCTTATAGCTAATTCTTAATGCATTTTGATGTGTATTATCAACTGGATAGATAGATGGATAGAAATCTGAGCCAATAATATGTAATATTATCCATCGGAAAACAGGGTCAAAGAAGGTAAAAAGTGGCAAGCTTCATCAAACCCGGGATTACTCTCCATTTTATTTATTGCATATTTACAGCTTGTTGAAGTAAAATTTGGATCTCTTCGGGGATGGGGATGAGAACCTGGGCACCTGTACCTGGATCGGTCCAATCATAAGCCTGGTCATAACCGATCACGTACCTTTTCACGCTACTGGGATCTTTGATCAATTTAAGCACCGGGATAAGCTTCAGGCAGGATTCCAAACTCAGGTTTGTATCCACATTTGATTGATAGATATTATACAGATCTGAAGCCCGATTTATCCCGTCCAGGCTGAATAATTTCGATCCGATTGCTTGCAGTACTTCCTGTGCTCTGCGCAGACGGTCTATATCACTGGATGAATAACGTGATCGAACATACCATAACGCTGTTTCACTGTCCATAAAAACTGGTCCTGCGTTAACATTGTAACCATTTGGGTATCCATCTCGGGAATCAGAAAAATTCCTGCTGGCATTTACGGTGATACCACCCAGGCTATTAATTATGCTTCGGAATCCGTCAAAATTTATTAATACAAAATAATCAGGGCGGATGCCAAAGTTGTATTCGAATGTGAGTGCAGAGGAATTAAAACCTCCATAGCCATGTGCAGTGTTCAACCGTTGCATCATCCAGCCAGGGATATATACGTAAAGATCGCGAGGAAATGAAGTCAGGCTCACATTCCCTTCCGGACTGATCGTTATCAGGATCATGGTATCGGTGCGGAAACCTCCATCATTGGGACGTTTGTCTGAACCCAATAAAAGGATATTGATCTGACCATTTGGTTGTGGGATTAAGCTAGCCGGGTGTGGAATTTGAAAGTACGGTGAATAAACCTGTGGCGCTGGGTAATCCTCCCAGGATGCAAATTCAGGTGTTACCTGTGTGTATTCGCTAAAATCTGCAAAAACAGGTGTTGCATCCTCAATTGGATCCGGTTGAAAGGGAGTGGCGGTCGGAGTGGAATTGGGTGAAGCCGTGATCACACCTGGATTTGAAGATAAAAGAGCGCTCTTGGCTGAGTTGCAGGATTTAAAAAGAATGATCAGACTGGAGAATAATACCAGGCCAAACAAGGCGAAGATCTTTGTCTTTGGGTTAGTTATTTCAGACATATATTTTAGAATATCCCCTGGTAATGGCGATTCCTGTGACTCGAGTTATAAGCATAATTGGAACCGCAGAAAGTAAAAAGTCTGGTCATGGTCGGGGATATTCGTATCTGTGTTCCTTCCAACATGACAAGAGAAAAACTTTGAACAACGGCTTTCAGTGAAAGAAAGCTGTTACCCAAACCCATAATATTGGACAATTGTAAACGCATCTAATCTTCTTCTGATTGTTCGAATTCAATGGGTAATAAAGCGGTGATGGTTGATCCTACACCCATACTCGTTTCAACCCAGATGCGTCCGGATTGAGCTTCTGTAAGGGTTTTGGCAATTGCCAGCCCTACGCCTGTATCTCCCAAACCCTGAATCAAGACATTATCAGCCCGGTAATGTTGTGTAAATACTCTTGGAATGTCTTCTGCAGGGATTCCTCCACCGCTATCGACGACCTGGATCATCAGGTAATTCTTTCCTTCATCTTCCTGGAATCTCACGTGCAGCATAACAGTACCCTCTATCAAGGTGGCTGAACCTGCATTCTGAAGCAGGTGTATTAAAATCTGCTGGAGAGCTTCTCGATCTATATGGATTTTTGGGGGTGATTCGGGAATATCCAAACGTAGAGTGATATATTTTTCTCTTAATTGTGTGCTTGTATAAGCTACAGCATTATCGATGATGTGATTCAGATCGATAATCTCGGGATTGATAGGAGTGCGGCCTGTTTCAAAAAAAGTGATATGGATCAGCTCATCAACCAATCTGCCGATCCGGTCTGTAGAGGCTTTAACACGTTCAATGAATTTACGTTGCATTGCGCCTAAAATACCCACGGATTCACCAAGCAGAAGGTCGATGTATCCAACGATGGACGACATGGGTTGTCTTAATTCCTGAGAAATTGAAGCGAGAACTTCCATCTTTTCGTCTGGTAAGGATGATGAAGGATCAGGTCGTTGTTCAAGCTCGGCTATTTTGGAATTGGCTTCTGAAAGATCGTTTTGCAGATGAGCCAGTTCTTCAAGTGTCATTCGGAATTGAAGTTCGATTTCGCTTGGTTTGGATGTATTGCCTGCAGGGGATGTAAATAAGGATCTGTTATTTTCCTGCAATTGGAAAATCTCATTTCTGGCCTCTTCCAACTCAGCCGAAAGCACAGCTATTTTTTCCAATAGGAGCTTATTCTTTCCTAAATTGTCCTGGTTGATTTGAGTTTCTTTGACTTGTGCCTTGGTTTTTTCTTTCAATTCAGCCACTTGACTCAATGCATTGTCTCTCTCCCGGCTTAATGCAACAATTCGCTTATTTCGCTCCAGTATTGGAACGATCGAATTGGAAATATTGGTGAGATATGATTGATCGTCCGGGCTCCATACTCGTTTGGAGTAGGGTGAAAGTAGAAGAATGGCACCGATAGGTGATTCACTCTTGGATGTTTCAATTGGAATACTCATAACATTACCAGGGCTGTTTAAACCTATAATGTGACTCAACCCCTGAACGTCAATTGGGTTATCAGTGGCGGACAGACGTAGAGGGGAACCGAGCAAGATTGCCTTCGAAAGCACTGGAACCGCTTCTTTATCGACCTCAGTGCCATCCAAAACTTCCTCCCTAATCAGATCGAACCCGCAGGTAATGTTTAAATTATTATCTGTATCAATTAGTATCAGAAAAACTAGATCTGCCATCATGGATTGGGCTATGGCACGAGTGATGTTGGGACCAACCAGGTCAGTCTCGGCAGCCAGGGTAAATAGAGATTTGAACGCTTTCGGGCTGGCACTGAAGCGGCGTTTCTCCTTGAAGGTTAGTTTTACTTTCGCGTTTGAAACCCTTGAAGTCTCAGAAGGTTTTTGAATTGAAATATATCGGGGAAGAGCAAGTAACAGAGGGTACATGGACATTTGGGAAAACCGGATAATCCCAGAAAAATACCCAAAATTATTTATTGAAAAGAAGTGAGTCATATGGCCGATGGCAGCCAGTGCGAGTGCTGCTAATCCATAGCCATATCCAGGAGGTCTTCGTATAACCAATACCACCAGGGCAAGCAGGGTGAAAATCAGGGTGAGGATCTGCCATAAGTTATCTTGAATTGTGTGGTTATATCCATTGGGGTTAAGAGGCTGAATCCATAATGTTATGGTAATCCCGAGCAGGAGGATGGTTAGCAGGCTGAGGATAATTGTTATCGCATCTGCTTTCGGTGCAGGTTTGGGAAAGTTCCATATCCAAGCGATCCAGATAAGACATAATAACGAAAATGCCCTATCAACCTGTGCCAGGATCGTCTGTGTTTCAAATAATCCTGACCAGGCAACCAAACTGATCAAATAGGAGATTACTTGCAAAATGAGCAAGATTATTAAACCGATGACTGTCCTCTTCGCAAAGGAAGAAGGTCCAGAGCGCATAACAGCGATAGTGCCTTGCAAAGCTCCAACGATGGAGATGATCAATAACAGGTAATAAACCAGATTTCCTGGCGGGTTGATCAGGATAGAGAATAAATTACTAAAAAAAATATTCATAGGCGCATCGCGATTATAGCATGGCGAGGTTTAACGGACAACACCATTCTGAAATATTATCAATGTTTAATAAAATTTCAGCTACCCTATAAATATGTCAATCATTCTTGGATATAATCTGGATATGCACCGCACATTCCTCCTTCGAAAAATTTCAGAAAATACCATCATCATAATCTCTTTAATGTTGGTGATATTTTTCCCCAGAGTTTTACTTGGATGGTTGAATCTTAAACAGGCACAAGATTATGCACCACAATCTTCTTATTTGAAAGCAGCCCAAACTTATGAAGATTCTGCCCGAAGGTTGTGGTGGATGAAAGGTCTATACGAGCAGGCAGCTCACTCAGCCTGGTTGGCGGGAGATTCGCTAGAAGCACTCCGCTTATTTCTAATAGCCCGGGAAAATGACGGGTTGACCTCCTCCGGAAAACTAGCCTTGGGAGATGTTTATTCGCTGTCTGGGGATACCTCATTAGCCGTAGAAGTCTGGGAATCGGTTGGTTTTGATACACCGGATTCTTCCGCTGCATTTTCAAGATTAGCCATTGCTAATCGAAAGATGAAAAACTACTCCTTGGCGATGGAATACTGGCAGGCTGTTTTGAAGATCGAATCGCAAAATGGGGTGGCTCATTATAATCTGGGCTTGTTCTTGATGACCGTCCTGCCAGAGGAAGCTTTACCTGAGTTAATGCTTGCGCTAAGTTTAGATCCGCAATTGGATGAACATGTCCAGATATTACAGCAGGGCTTAAATCAAGCCTCCTTGCAGGAAGATCCTGCCCGACAATTGGTTATTTCAGGACAATCGCTGGCATCAATTGACGCCTGGGATCTTGCTCTGCAAGCCTTCATATCTGCCAGTCTGGCTGACCCGGATTTTTCTGAAGCATGGGCCTGGCAAGGTGAAGCGAATCAACATTTGGGGGAGGATGGTTTGCCTGCTCTGAAAAAAGCACTGGTTTTGGATCGAAATTCGATATTAAGCCTGGCGCTGAATGGGCTTTACTATCGCAGGCAGGATCAAATTGACCAAGCCTGGTCAGTTTATATCCGAGCTGCAACTTTGGACCCATCCAATTCTGCCTGGCAGCAGGTTTTGGGTGAGCTTTCAGCTCAGAAAGGGAACCTGATTGATGCGCTCAAGTTTTATCAGAAGGCGGTCGAACTATCGCCTCAAAACCCGGTCGCTTGGAGAACCCTGGCATTGTTCTGCGTTCAATATAATGTTAGCATTGCTGACATTGGTATGCAGGCAGCTTTAAAGGGTTTAAAACTGGAACCTGCAAACTGGCACTCGCAAGATGTGATGGGTCAGGTTCTCCTGGCAACAGGCGATCTAACCAAGTCCAGTCAATATTTCAGTCAATCCATAGATACCTCCCCAAATCAGCCTGATTCTTATCTGCATCTGGGCTATCTTAAGCTTCTCCAGGATCAACGTGATGATGCTTACCACAACCTGGTCAAAGCCCGACAACTGGATCCGGATGGAAGCATAGGTATGCAGGCTCAACGACTTTTGGATCAATACTTCCCTTGATACATCCAATCATCGTTTCTGGTAAAATCAGTTAATAAGAAACACCACCAGAACCCTGGATTGGGAAAATCCCAATGGAGTAATTCGATGAAAAATAAGAAACTATTATCCATTTTTTTGTTGGTGATCATCCCAATGCTTGCCTGTTCTTCACCCTTGATCACAAATCTGACCGCCCATTCGGGAGATATCCTTTTTGCTGATGATTTCTCGGATGCAACTAGTGGATGGACAAGATTGCTCGATGAAAAAGGATTTATGGATTATTATTCTTCCGGTTACCGCATCTGGGTTAACACACCAGGTTACAACTATTGGAGCACACCTGGTCTAAACTTTCAGGATGTACGCATAGATGTAGATGCAGCTCGTTTTGGAGGACCAGACGAGAATCGCTTCGGAGTTATATGCAGATATCAGGATGCTGATAATTATTATTTTTTTATTATCAGCAGTGATGGGTATATGGGAATTGGAAAAGTGGCTGGAGGAGTTACCAGACTGTTGGGTCAGGAAATGATGATTTTTAACCCGAGTATCCTGTCGGGAGTAGCTCCAAATCACCTGCAGGCTCAGTGCCAGGGAGATACGCTCACATTCCTGGTCAATGGACTCCCTGCTGGAATTGCAATTGATCCTGATTTTAAGAGCGGGGATATAGGCTTGATTGCAGGAGCTTTTGATGCAGCAGGTGTGGATGTACTGTTCGATAATTTTGTGGTAATCAAACCATAATTTCACATGAAAATATTTCTCGATACTGTCGGTTGCCGCCTGAACCAATCCGAGATCGAGGCAATGGCTCGTCAATTTCGCACTGCTGGGCATGTAATTGTACCCGGGGCAGGAGAAGCAGATCTTGTAGTTGTCAACACTTGTACAGTAACCTCACAGGCAGCTTCAGATTCGCGTCAGAAAGTCCGGCAAGCGGTTCGTTTGGGTGCGAAACAAATTGTGCTGACAGGTTGCTGGTCAACTTTGGAACCCGAAAAAGCACTGGCTCTTCCCAATGTTCACAAAATTGTTCCAAATGGAAGCAAGGACGAGCTCGTCAAAGATCTTCTAGGTTTATATGAAATGGAGTTTGATCTTGAACCACTCGCCCGTCAACCGCTACCCGGGATTCATATGCGCACGCGTGCTTTTACAAAGGTGCAAGATGGCTGCGATAACCATTGTACTTTTTGCATTACGACTATTGCGCGCGGGACTGGGATTTCGCTCAGCATCCCGGAAATTTTAAGAGATATCCAGGCTGCTCTGCTCGGTGGAGCGCAGGAAATTGTACTTACCGGAGTTCATCTGGGTTCCTGGGGGAAAGGTCAAGAAGAAGGTAGTAACAAACTATCAGATCTAATCCATGCCATCCTGGTTGAAACCGATGTACCGAGATTGCGTCTGTCTTCGCTTGAACCCTGGGATATTGACGAAAGATTCTTCGAACTTTGGCAAGATAAGCGCATGTGCCGTCACTTGCATCTGCCTTTACAGTCCGGTAGCGCGGGTGTATTAAAGCGCATGGCTCGAAAGGTTACCCCAAAATCGTTTGAAGATCTTCTGATGACAGCCCGGGTTGCCATACCAAATGTCGCGATCACAACGGATCTGATAGCGGGTTTTCCAGGAGAATCAGATGCTGAATATTCGGAGACTTTGGAATTTGTGAAGAGGATGGAATTTTCCGGTGGGCATGTCTTTACTTACTCAGAACGCCCTGGCACTGTTGCTGCGAGGATGCCCTCGCAGGTTCCTTTTCAGGTACGGAAAGGACGAAATGCTGCCTTGCGCCAACTGCTCATAAAATCGAGTAAAGCCTATGCACAGCAGTTTATTGGATCAGATTTGAAAGTTCTATGGGAATCATCCAATCTGCAAAGTGATGGAAGTTGGTGTTTAGGTGGGTTATCGGACAATTACCTGCACGTTAATGCCATCTCACTACAGAAGCGCTGGAATAATATCGATCAGGTAACCATACGTTCAGTTGGTCCTGAAGGGCTGATGGGAGAGATAAAGAATTGAAATTGGGAAAAAATCGGGATATATAAGTGTCACTTATCACTTTCCCAATAAAAATTGTTCCATTATAATTGTTTCAGAATTCACAACTAATAATCTGTAATATTTATGGGTGAAAGTAAATATGTGGATTATCCACTCGTTTACATAAATTACCTTGCAATTCTTAGAAGATATATCAAAACTGATAATGGAGAAGAAAATGACCGCTCAACTGATTGATGGAACTGCTATTGCACTGAAAGTTCGAAACAACGTTAAAGAAGAAGTTGCCAAACGGATCGCTGCCGGAAAATCTCAACCGGGGTTAGCCACAGTTTTGGTAGGTGACAGAGTCGATTCGGCTGCTTATGTTGGCATGAAACAAAAAGCTTGTGCGGAATTGGGTATGAATTCATTTCATAATACCCTTCCGGTGGATGCCAGCCAGGAACAGGTCGAAACACTTGTCAAAAAACTGAATGCTGATCCTACTGTGAATGGTATTCTGGTGCAATTGCCATTACCTTCTCATCTGGATGAAGAACGCGTTCTTCAATTGATCAATATTGAAAAAGATGTTGATGGTTTTTCACCCTTGAATATTGGACGCCTGGCGCAAAAAGGCCGTGAACCTTTATTCGTTCCCTGTACTCCCTACGGATGTATTTACTTGCTTAAAGAAGTTGGTGTAAAGATATCCGGTGCCAATGCAGTCGTATTGGGACGCTCGAATATCGTGGGCATGCCGGCTGCCCTTTTGCTTGTCCAGGAAAATGCAACCGTGACCATCGTACATTCACGCACCCAGAACATTGCTGAAGTCGTTCGCCGGGCAGATATACTCATCGCTGCTATCGGACGCACCGAAATGGTTCGTGGTGACTGGATCAAACCAGGAGCCGCAGTGATTGATGTAGGAATTAACGGAGTGCCTTTGTTCAATCCTGATGGAACCCCGCTGTTGAGCCTTAAAACCGGAAAACCCCGACAAAAACTGGTCGGTGATGTCAATTTTGAAGAGGCTAAAGAGGTTGCAGGCTTCATCACACCAGTACCTGGGGGTGTCGGTCCGATGACCATTGCGATGTTGATGGCAAATACTTTACGGGCAGCTGAAATCCAGAACCCATGATCACTTGAAGCAAGAAACCACCCCTCTTGATACCATTCGGGAGGGGTGGTTTTTATTTCGTACCCTTTATTAATTGTTGGTAATGTCCAATATCTGATTTGATTATTAGACCATAAATGTATCATTCATATCGAAAGCGAACGATCCCAACGACAAAGAAGATGGAAGCAAAAACTAATAATACACTCGCTTCAGGTAATACTCCAATAAGGTTTTGTCCGTGAGCCAGCAGGTTCATAAAACCTTTCATAGCCCATGTGGTTGGTAGTATCTTAACAATTGTCTGAACCACCTGTGGAAAGAGTTCGATTGGATACCAGCAGCCTCCCAATAACGCCATTACCATCCCAAGCATTATGCTCACACCTTGTGCCTGGTTGCTGGTCTTAACAAAAGTGCCTAACATGGTCCCCAGTGCTGCAGCAGCGAGTGCGCTTGCAAGAAGCATGACTGCCAGACCTGAAATATCTCGACCCCAATTGACCTTCATCACCAATATTCCAAAACCTATCAAAAGAGTCATTTGTAGCAAAGCCAATGTTACCTGTCCCAAAATGGTACCCAGAAGATAGATGCTTTTATGGGTGGGTGTGGTTAACAGGCGACGCAAAGTGCCTATCTGTCTTTCAGTTGCAAACATTTCTGATAACCCGATCAGTGGAATGAAAACCCAAGTGATCATTTGCCCAGCTGAAGAATTGGCTCGTGGATCATATTCGATCTGATCTGGTGTGGAACCTTGTGTGATCCTGATTCGATCAGGTGCGTTTGACATCAGTTCACGGGCATCTTCAAGACTCGAATCGAAGTAAGCCTTTCGATCAGTTGGCGAGGCAAATGCTTTAATATTTTCGGCAGCAACCAGGCTGCTGTTTGCTATCTGAATGGAACTGCTTACACGGCTGATAACAGAATTGACTGCTTGTTGGGCTACCAATGAGTTCAGATTATTTGGTTGTTGACGCAACTCCAATTCAATTTTATTTCTCGCCAGTGTTTCAATTGTGAAATTTTCAGGGATAATTAGAATAGTTGAGACGCTCCTTTGGGAAAATTGGTCTTCAGCCTTTTTAAGCTCCGTAACCTCCACGCGGACAGCCTCAGAATTTTCAAGCGCTGAAATCAATTCAGCAGAGAGATTGGAATTTGCCTGGTCTACTGCCAGCATAAGGATACGGTTGTCCGCTATTGTGCCGGTACCTCCTGCCAGAATTATTGTGAATCCAATTGGCAGGATCAGGAAGAAAAGCCATTCAAACCAACTTGAGAAGCGTAGGGTGGCATCTTTGAGGGCAATGGCGAAGATCTTGTTCATGGTTCTCTCCTAACCATTTCGAATCCCGCTTCGGTTGAATATAAAGGCGGAAATACCAAAAAGAAAAAAACCCATAACCAGTAAACTGGTGATTGGTGTAAGAATATCGGTCAGTCTTCCTCCTAGTGCCAGTGTTTGAAATCCATCCAACCCCCAGGCATTTGGGGTGATCAGGCTTAATGTTCTTAGCCAATCAGGCAGGATATCGCGACTGGTAAA
>JBDRQK010000074.1:0-4520 GCA_043826315.1 Chloroflexota bacterium | reverse complement strand
GTTACCAGTGGGGTCACTGCCAGGCTCACTACCAGCATGTTGATGGCCGCCCGACCCAGGTATTGTTCAACGAACTGGATCGGGTTAAAGGTCAATCCGCTGGTCTGCCATTTAAAAATGAGCATGATCAGGGAGAGCGATCCGACCAAATGTACGCTGATACGCAGCCAATCGACGGATGGCTTGACAAGTTTTTTCGATCCTGTAATGGCTGCACCTTGATTATTCATTATCATTGGTTATCCTAATAATTCTTTTGGAGATCCATCCCCTCATACAGGTACGCCACTTGTTCTGAATAACCATTGAACATCAATGTCTCCCGGCGGCTGAACTCGCCGATGCGTCGTTCGGAACCTTGACTCCAGCGTGGGTGGTCGACTTGCGGATTGACGTTGGCATAAAAACCGTATTCATTGGGGGCGATCGTTTCCCACATCGTGGCGGGCTGCTTGGCTGTCAGTTCCACCTTGATCACAGCTTTGATGGATTTAAAACCATACTTCCAAGGTACCACCAGGCGGATGCCGCCGCCGCTTTGGGCGGGTAATTCGCCTCCATATAATCCTGTGGCAAGCAGAGCCAGGTCATGCATGGCTTCATCCAGGCGCAAGCCTTCCTGGTAGGGCCAGGGATAAGTCGATTGTTTTTGTCCGGGCATTTCATCCGGGTTGAAGATCGTCTCAAAGCGGACATATTTCGCATCGGATGTGGGTTCCACCTCAGCCAGCAATTTGGAGAGCGGAAATCCGACCCAGGGGATGACCATGCTCCAGGCTTCGACACAACGCAGACGGTAGATCCGCTCTTCAGGTTGGAATTTCCTGATCAGATCATCAACACTATACTTGCCGGGTTTGTTGACCAGCCCGGAAACTTCCACATCCCAGGGTGAGGTTTTAAAATTTTCAGCCAGCCTGGCCACGCCTTCTTTGTCGGTTGTAAATTCGTAATAATTGTTATAGTGTGTAATTTCATCAAACGTATTGGGTGTTTCACCAGTTTCGCTGGATTGGGAAGGGTTTGCTGTAACACCCGGGTTTGCTTGAATAGGCGAAACACCACAAGCAGCCAGGGTCAGGCTGCCTGCGATTACCCCGGCTGCTTTGATAAAATCACGCCTGGAAAGGTAAACCTCTTTTGGGGTGATCTGTGAGGATGGTATGGAATTATTTTTCATGTCTTACTCCTGATTATAAGTAAAATACCAAATTTTCAATTTGTTCCTAATGATGATCAAGGTCTCAATTCGCTGGTTCGGAGAGGAGCACCTGGATGGCTGTCTCGGTATCAGCATATGCGCCTTCACCAATATGAACAAAGCGCAGGTGACCATGCTTGTCGATCAAATACAAGGTAGGCCAATAACGATTATTATACGCCTGCCAGGTTTCACCCTGGTTATCCTGGGCAACAGCATAAGGAATATCCAGGTCTTTAACAGCCTGTGTTAAATTTTCCAGGTCCTGTTCATATTTAAATTCAGGAAAATGATTGCCGATCACAACCAGACCATCTGAAGAATATTTTTCGTGCCATCCCCTCAACGAGGGGATCACATTGCGGCAATTAATTCAACCAAATGTCCACATATCGATCAAAACAACTTTGCCGCGTAATTCTGCCAGCCGAATCGGTCCGGTAGTGTTGAGCCAGATCTCATTGGTTAATTCGGGAGCTTCACCCAGGTCCGGGTAAATTTTGGATTGGTAATATGCCTGGGATGGGGAAGAATCGATGGATGGGGTAGTACAACCTGCCAGGGTGAGTGCAAAAAGGATAATTAGTTTGAATGGAAATCGCATCAGCATGTCTCCTTATCGAGATATGCCAATCATACACATAAGAGATTACAAGAGTCTTACAGGGAAAATACAGTTTTATTAAATCTTTGGAATGGATATCGTAAATACGCTTCCCACGCCGGGTTCGCTCTCGACATCGATACTACCAGCATGGGCTTCAACAATTCCCTTGACAATGGCCAATCCCAGGCCTGCCCCCCCGCTGGCGCGGTTGCGGGATTTTTCTCCCCGGTAGAATCGTTCGAAAATATGGGGCAGATCTTCGGGAAGAATGCCTTCACCTGTATCGCTGACCGATATGACAACATTATTATTTACCCGGTCTGCGCACAAGGTAACGGTTCCCCCGGGTGGTGTATGGCGCAAAGCATTACTCACCAGGTTGTTAAGCGCCCTTCCCATCCACTGAACATCAATATAGATCGGATCAATATGTGAATCTGCCGAACCGGAAAGATTGACTTTGTTCTGGGATGCCAGGCGGGAAAAACTCTCCAGCGTATCCGAAATGAGATCAGAAAGGGAGGCTGGTTCAGGATGGAACGGCATTTTACCCGCGTCGAGTTGTGAGATTTGAAATAGATCTTCCACGAACATGGACAGGATATCCACCTGTTTTTTTGCCTGTAACAGGTAAGCTTTGGTTGTCTCTGGGTCGGTAACCATGCCGTCAGAGAGAGCTTCCACCAGGAGGCGGATGGATGAAAGGGGTGTTCGCAGGTCGTGACCTGCCCAGGCGACCAGGTCACGACGCAAGGTTTCAAGATCCTTCTGTTCCTGGTCAGCGCTTTGTAAACGTTGCGCCATCTGGTTGAAGGATTTTGCCAGGGAAGCGATCTCGTCACTACCTGAAATATCTGCACGCACATCAAAACTGTTGTTTTCGATGGCTCGGGTGGCTTTTTCGAGCCGGGCAATGCGATCGATAAGGGCGCTGGTGAAAAAACCTCCCAGGGCAACAGAGATACCCCCCGCAAATACCAGTAAAACAGTTGCTAGCAGCAGGTCATGCTCACTGGCGAACATCAGGCGGGCTGTAAGCCATACATTTAGAAAGGTCAGCAGGCTGGCAAGGACAGAAGAGCCAATCAGCACCCAGCGTAAAGAGGGGGATCGTTCCATCCAGCCCAGGGCATAGGCGGCATAACCAACGATGATGGAGATGGCTGCAGTTATGGATAGAAATTGCGCCATGAGCCCAAGATCGCCTAAAGGAGGACGCATTAAGAAGTAGAAAATGACCAATGAAACAAGCAAAACAATGGCGATGCCGCTTGCAAAAATAAATGCCTGGGAGGATGTTTTTTTCATAGGTTTATTGCTCAAACTTGTATCCAACCCCCCATACCGTGATCAAATGCAAGGGAGAGGCAGGGTCCTGTTCAATCTTTTCGCGCAAGCGGCGTAAATGCACCGTGACCGTGCTTGGGTCGATATAATCCGACATGCCCCAGACACTTTCTAGCAATTGCTCACGGGTAAACACCTGGCGGGGGTGAAGAGTCATATGATGAAGTAGATCAAATTCCTTGGCGGTCAATAAAATCTCCTTATTTTTTATTGTTACCAATCGCAATTGAGGGTTAATGGTCAGATCTCCGAAAGCGAGAATATTTTCTGTCGCCTTATCATCGAAGGAACCCGAGCGGCGCAGAACAGCGCGAACCCGGCTGACAAGCTCCTGGGGGCTGAAGGGTTTGACCACATAATCATCCGCTCCAAGTTCCAGCCCGGCGATCCGGTCCGTCTCGTCCCGGCGGGAAGTCAGCAAGATGATGGGTACATTGGAATGGTCGCGCAATTGGCGGGTCAGGGCAAACCCATCCATTCCAGGCAGCATCACGTCCAGGATGATCAGGTCAGGCAATTGATCGTTCAAGGCTTTAAGGGCTGCCAATCCATCCGCATAACACGTAACAGAATAACCCGCCCGTTTCAGATACAGGCTGACCACCTCGCTGATATTTGGCTCATCTTCAACAACTGCGATCCTGATCATTTTTTCCCTTAGTAATATTGGAACGATTGATTGGTTCGGGTGGCATGATGGGAGAAATTCATCTCCCAAATCGTGCTCTCGTGAATAGGTCTGATAAATATTGTACTTCGAAATTATTACACAAATCTTAAGCAGTGTTAATGAATTAATAAGACAATCTCATCTTTTCCGTAATATGTGACGTTTATGATTATTCGAAATTGATAATACGGAGGTATTTATGTTCAAGAAAACTATTTTTGTGACAATGGTCCTGGTTTTGGCGCTTTCAGCCTGCGCACCATCTGAAGTTTCCACAGATGATATGCTGGAACCACACCCCACTTCAACAGTCGAGAAGATGGAGAGCACGACAGATGCAATATTGGGTCAACCCACGAATGTTCCAGAAATGCAGGGTGATCAGATGACGGATAGACCAGCCTGGTTTGGTTTGACCCTGAAAAATGTGCGCACAGGTGAAGACTTCAGCATAAATGATTTCAATGGCAAAGTGGTCCTGGTTGAAAACCTGGCGATGTGGTGCTCGAATTGTAAAAAACAGCAGATACAGGTCAAGGCTTTTCTGGAAACGCTGGGAATAAAAGAAGACCTGGTTTTTATCGGTCTGGATATTGACCCCAATGAAAACGCGGGAGATCTAAAGACCTACACAGACAACAATGGCTTCAGCTGGGTTTATGCCATTGCTCCCATTGAGGTAGCCCGGGAAATTG
>JBDRQK010000073.1:0-19838 GCA_043826315.1 Chloroflexota bacterium | reverse complement strand
TAGAAGGTTATCTTCTCGCAGCGGACCTTGAAAAACTTATCAATCAGGAGATGTAATATGAAAATTGCTGTAACTGCAGAAAATAACAATGGTCTTGAGAGTATCGTAGCCCAGCACTTTGGGCATGCCCCCTTCTTCATTATGGTGGACGTTGAAAATGGTGAGGTGACATGCACAAAGGGTGTTGCCAACCCATACATAAGCGGTCACGCACCCGGAGAGGTACCCACCTTTATTAAGGAGCAGAACGCGAATGTAATGTTGAGTGGCGGAATGGGTGGACGGGCTATCCAGTTCTTTGAAGATGCAGGCATCAAGGCTGCCACCGGTGCCAGTGGTACGGTTCGCCAATCGTTGGATAACTACTTCGGTGGAAAGTTGACCGAGGCAGCTCCTTGTGACGAAAGTGTTGAGCATGGACACGGTTAGGAACGAATTTCCTATAATTTCATTCCAACCTTCACCAGAAATTTCTGGAGGAGGTTAGCATGAATAGT
Organism: Chloroflexota bacterium; assembly: GCA_043826315.1. GTDB lineage: Bacteria > Chloroflexota > Anaerolineae > Anaerolineales > Villigracilaceae > UBA12087. The sequence continues at coordinate 19,341 of JBDRQK010000073.1, read as the reverse complement.
AGATTTTTATTGGAAATAAAACGCATCCAGATTGCCTTTATTGCGCAATTGGAAGTTAACTGAAGAATCGAAAAGAAGGTAGACATGACCATTCAGATCAATCAAGAATTATGTTCAGGTTGTGGTATTTGCATGGATTCATGTCGATCTGGGGCGATCATTATGGATGCTCAACAGGTGACGATAGACTTAAAATTGTGCAATAATTGTGGGGTCTGTATTGATGCTTGTCCAAATGAAGCCATAGCTGTCGTCGCAGGAACAACCCCAATTATTCATATACCAACTCCGAATCCAGATAAAAATCCCATAATGCCAATTCAGCCCTTATCTCAGCAGTCGGAAATATCCAGACCTCTCAAAGAAAATAAACCTTTAACCAGGGCAGCGATGGCTTTTCTGGAAAGTGAAATTGCCCCACGCTTGGTGACAATGGCAGTTTCAGTACTGGAACGCAAATTAACACACTCATCACCAACGACTTTCAAGCCAGAAGCAACCAAACCTTTGCAAAATCCCACAACAAAAACCAGGATGAAAAAGATGCGTATTCGCTCACGTGGAAGATCAGGTATGGGAAGGAAATTAGATCATAGATGTTATTAATGACAGGAAAACTGAAGTAATTGTATAAATTATATCTGATTTAAAAAAGGAGATCCTATGGCAGAGACAGCTGGATGTGCCCGTGTAACGGGAGCAGTGACAGGCGAAGAGCCTGGATCATCAACCAATCTAAAATCTCAAGAATCACCCGAACGAAAGGAGTCGATCATGACCGCTCGTGTTGGACAGAAAGCCCCTGATTTTACTGCCCCATCTTATTACAAAGGTGGTTTCACTCCGATCAAGCTCTCAGATTTTGCCGGAAAGTGGATCTTATTATGCTTCTATCCCGGCGATTTCACCTTTGTCTGAGCAACAGAAGTGTCGGCGGTCGCCGACAAGTATCCTGTCTTGCAAGATTTGGGTGTTGAGGTCATCTCCGTCAGCGTGGACAGTCATTTCGTGCATAAAATGTGGAATGATTATGAACTAAACAAGATGGTGAAGGGTGGCGTCCCCTTCCACATGGCTTCTGACCAGGCTGGAAACGTCGGCAGAGCTTACGGAGTTTGGGATGAAGTCCAAGGGATCGAGCTGCGCGGCCGTTTTATCATTGACCCGGATGGTATCATCCAGGCAATGGAAGTATTGACCCCATCGGTTGGCAGGCGAGTTGCAGAATCGGTCAGACAGGTTCAGGCTTTTCAACTCGTGCGTGCATCGGGAGGTAAAGAAGCCACTCCCGCTGGTTGGGAACCCGGTAAACCCACCCTCAAACCTAATCCCGACCTGGTCGGCAAGGTTTGGGAAGTGTGGAAACCGGATATGGAATAAGGATCAATGAATATGGACAACCAGATATTTCGAGGTCGTAATGGACAAAACCTGGGAGGGCGCGGTCTGGTTACATGCCGTGGAAAAGATTCCGGTGGTGGCACAGGTAAGGGAAAAGGCGGCGGCAACAAGCCGGGCTCTGGTCCGACTGGAAATTGTGTCTGTCCAAAATGCGGCAAGAAGAGCCCGCATGTGACTGGTCAGCGTTGCATGGACCAGGTCTGCCCGGATTGTGGCACAAAAATGATACGCGGTTAATGAAGAGAATTCCGGGTTGATACGAATATATCCTGTTCCAACTATTACAGTTGGGGCAAAGATTTCTTATGGAGACCTAACTGTATCAACTTGGAATTGGATCTTTAAAACTTGGAAATATCTATCTCTTTCGTCAATCAAATTCCAGATGCATTAATATTGCACATATTTTATCCAAACAAATTTGTGAATTTGTTTTTCAGATTTGATAGTTTTGGGATGAAAAACTATGAATGATAAAACAAAAATTGGCATCATCATTTGTGATCGTTATCGGACCTGTGCAGGGGGGAAGTGTTTGCGGTCAATGCGAAACAGGGAGGGTGCTTTTAGCAGGTACACGGATGTGGAAATTGAACTGGTTGGCTACACCACCTGCAATGGGTGCCCGGGAGGCAATATCGAATATACCGGTGAAGAAATGGTCAAGAATGGTGCACAAGTGATCCACCTTGCGACTGGACTTCTTGTTGGCTATCCACCCTGCCCTTATATAGGAACATTCAAAGCCTTTTTGGAAGAACGTTATGGTGTGGAGGTTGTTTTAGGAACACACCCTATCCCCCGCAAGTACTACCACATGCACTCGCAACTGGGAACCTGGGAAAATCCGGAATGGCAGGGTTTGCTTGCACAAATTATAACCGATGCGGAAATTCGGGGAACTTATGATTAGGTGGTTATGAATTACGTTTTTGGACCTGTGCCATCCCGCCGGCTTGGGTTTTCATTGGGCATTGACCCGCTTCCATTTAAGACTTGCAACTGGAATTGCATCTATTGCCAGTTGGGTAGAACATCCCCATTGACCCTGGAGCGCGGTGAATATGTCTCCCGTCAGGATCTGATCGCGGAAGTTGGTCAGGTGTTGGCAGCTTCACCACCAGGAGAAATAGACTGGGTTACTTTCGTTGGTTCAGGAGAGCCGACCCTTCACAGTAGCTTGGGTTGGATGATCCGCCAGGTCAAGGCACTCACAGATATTCCAGTAGCAGTGATCACCAACGGATCCTTGCTCTATCTCCCCGAAGTACGGGACGAGTTATCTGCGGCGGATGCTATTCTTCCCACCCTGGATGCTGGAAATTCCAGGCTATACAAACAGATCAACCGTGCTGCTCCGCGCTTCAGTTTGGACCGCCTGGTGGAGGGCATCGCTCTTTTTCGAAAGATGTATTCTGGAAAAATTTGGATCGAGGTCATGCTGATCAAAGATATGAATGACACTTCTGAAGCATTGCATGAAATCGCCCATCACATGAAGCGCTTAAAACCGGATGGCATACATATTACCCTGCCAATACGTCCACCAGCAGAAGTTGAAGTTCTACCTTCAAACGAATCCGGCATACTGCGCGCAAAAGATATCCTTGGTGAAATCACCCATGTAAGTATTCCGATTACAATTGAGGCGCAAGCAATGGGAGATGGCGATCTTGGTGAGAGAATATTGAACATTGTCACCCGCCATCCCATGCAGGAAAATGAGCTGCGAACCCTATTGACAAATTGGTCAGCACAGCAGATTCATGAAAGTATCGAGGAGCTCTACAATCACAACTTGATCAAGATGGTAGAATTGGATGGATCTACTTTCTTGAGCTCCAAAGCCGCAAATTATCATGACAAGACCGCCAACCGGTCGAGTGACCCAACCTGAGCTAATTGTCTTGCTTGAAACCGGAGAAATACATGAAATTTACATCGCGCCTGCTGTTTCTCTTATTATGTCTTTTCTCGACAGCTTTCACAGTTTTGCCCTCCTCAAAAACCGAAAAAGCAGTTGTACATGCAGCGATTTTCTATTCCCCTGCTTGTGGGCATTGCCATTATGTAATTGAGCAGGTATTTCCACCTCTATTGGCGTATTATGGTGATCAGCTTCAGATCATCGGAATTGATGTATCCACTTCCGACGGATTTGCATTATTTCAGGCTACCTGGACTTACTTTGGTTTGAAGGAGGGCTCCGGTGTTCCCTTCCTTATAATTGGAGATCAATTCTTGATCGGATCTGTGGATATTCCGGAACAATTCCCGGGTCTGATCGACAAATATCTGGCACAGGGTGGGGTTGACCTGCCTCCCATTCCTGGTCTTTCAGGATCGGCTCAAAACTTATTGATCATTGTAACTCCAACTGCACAACAAAACGGAGATGGGTCTACAGGCACATCAGGGACATCAAACCCTGAAATATTGGTTACCCCCACACCAGGGGTATTAATAACACCTGCGGAAAAACTATACCTGGGTGAGCGAATTGCTCGTGATCCTTTAGGGAACTCAATTGCCATTATCATCCTGTGCGCGATGATTTTAGCTTTTGGAATTGCAATTGTTCAATTCAAGAAAAGCAATGTCATAAAACCTAAGCACTTTTCCGCCTGGCTTTTTCCACTGCTCTGTCTGCTCGGATTGGGAGTGGCTGGTTACCTGGCTTATGTTGAGAGTGCACAAGTGCAGGCTGTTTGTGGGCCTGTTGGTGACTGCAATACAGTACAGCAAAGCGAATATGCGCGCCTGTTTGGTGTTCTCCCCATTGGTGTGCTTGGGATGACAGGCTTCATAGCGATACTGGTAACGACAATGATTCAACGAACTTCCTCTGGAAGGCAATCAGCTTATGCTGCACTGGCTATATTAGCCATGACAACGTTTGGTGTTCTTTTTTCAATTTACTTGACCTTCCTGGAGCCATTTGTGATTGGGGCAACATGTGCCTGGTGTCTTACATCTGCCATTATCATGACCATCCTGTTCTGGTTGAGTCTGGGACCTGGCCAGGCAGGCGTTTCAGTCTTGAAATCACACAAGAAACAAATTCGCAGGATAAAAAGAAGGAAGCGTCGTTTCTAAAAGATCATTCTGGTCCATTTTGTTGGATGAACTTAACTGATCTAAAATTGAGTTAAAGTCAGGAGGCTGTCATGGTTGACATCCATAAGATCGAAACATTCCTGCGTGCCACGGAAACGCTGAATTTCTCCGAGACAGCGAAACAAATGCACATGAGCCAACCCACTGTTAGTCACCATATCAAAATACTGGAACAGGAGATGGGAGTATCCCTCTTTACACGTACAAACACAGGTCTGCAGTTGACTGAAGCCGGGCGTCTGCTCCTACCCTGGGCACGCCGCCTCCAGCATGATACCAACAACATGCAAGCCATGATGTCATCCATCCAGGAAGATGTAGTTGGAAATCTACGTATCACATGCAGTACCACGGCTGGAAAGTATGTCTTGCCTCAGATGGCTGCTCGATTCAGCCAACGTTTTCCGGGGGTTAATGTTCAAATCCTGGCTTGTACACAGGAGAATGTGACCTTAAAATTATTGGATGGGGATGCACACATCGGGGTTTTCAGCCGGGAGATCCTGGATTCCAGCCTGGAGTCGCAGGCATTCTTTCGAGATACGATCACCTTGATCACACCTGCCAAACATCGTTGGTCTTCCCGAAAAGCGATCGAACCGGACGAAATAACAGAAGAACCGCTTATCATGCGGGAAGAGACTTCAGGAACGCGCCGGGTGGTCATTTCTGAATTGGCAAAATTTGATATCGGCTTGGAAGACCTAAATATCCTGATGGAACTTGGAAATGCGGAGGCCATTGTACATACTGTTTCAGCCGGTTACGGGATCGCCTTTGTTTCCAACCTGGCCTGTGCTTTTCCACTCGAATTAGGTATCGTTAATGACCTGCAAGTACACGGATTGAATCTTAAGCGTACGATTTACATGGCTCGCAAAGTTGGCAGTATCCCACATCGACCGAGAGATGTCTTTTGGAGTTTTATTCACGCCCCTGAGAATGTAGACTTGATCCAATTACCGGAACAATAATTAAAGTAAATCTACCCCCATCCAAAAATTAAGAAGGGGGTAGATTTCTTGGTTGTATATATGAAATTAGAATACGTATGTCTGACAAGCACCTTCAGCATCCATCAAAAATGGTGGAAGCTTTTCAACCACGATGCGCTCGTCGCGCCGGTCCTTGGGGTCAATCCCCTTGTTCTCCAAAGCCAGCTCGCACAGGGTGACTTTCTTGCCCATATCCATCAGGGTGTTGAAAAGATCAACAGGATTGGGAAGACCTTTGGGTGTGCCGAGTTTTTCCAATTCACCTTTCAGTGACCAGCGTGCGCCTGCCGGGCAGAAGAAGAAGTGTACTTCGTAGTCGAGTGCGATCCCGGAAGATGCGAAGATAAGGGATGGCATAATGCTCGCAGGGGTATCACCATTACAAACTATTACCATTTTTTCAGTCATTCAAATTCTCCTTTTACTTGTTCTGGGGGCGAACAAATATCAAATAAGCAGCCAACCAGGCTCCCAGGACAATGGAAATGGATCCCACCAATGACCCAATTCCGAGTTGGGGTAATCCACTCACGATGTGGGTCACATTGCAACCAGCCGAAGTCACAGCACCAAATCCCATCAACAATCCACCAACAAAGGTTTGTGCAATCAGTTTCCAGCCTGGCCAGCGGATCTTGAACTCACTGGCAATTATGGCAGCTATAAAGGCGCCTACGATAATACCAATGACCATCCAGGCATCCCACCCCATCTTGGCATCCGGTACAGCAAGCCCTATCTTGGTTATACCGATCCAACCGGAAGTTATGGCCAGGGGATAGCTACGGCCAGCAAGGGTGGAGGAATAGAAAGCCAGCATATTGATCAAGCCGATCGCCACACCGGTTGCCAACCAACCCCAACCATTTTTGAAAATTCTTGTGCCCAGGGTTGCATTGCTCTTTGGTTCACTTTCATCTTTGTTCTTGCGGGCTATAAGAAACCATACGATTGCCAGAATAATTGCCAGAACTAAGGCTAATGTTGCATATGGTAAGCCTAATATGTTCGCCAGGGTTGGATTCGCTTCACCAACCATAATTTTTGTGCTGGTTTGCAAATAATCTTTGATCGGTTTCAAGAAACCCATAACCGTCAGGGTTGCAGCAGCTGTCAGACCGATCAATGCAGATAATGCGCTGACCATTCCCTCACCAACCCGGTAAGTCACGCCACTGGCACATCCGCCAGCCAATACCATACCGATGCCGAAGATAAAACCACCCACCAGGTTTGCACCCCAGAAAAATGGTGTGGGGCTGTATTTGATCACCCCGGCCATTACCATGATGGCAAAACCGAACATCGCCACCAGAACCGCTACCAACACGGATTTCAATAGAGTGTTGTCCTTTAATAATATTGCATCACGTATGGCCGAGTTTGTGCAAAAGCGCCCGCGTTGCAAGGCAAAACCAAACAACATTCCTACGAATAAACCTCCAAAAACTGCTGTCATTTATCTTCTCCTTGGATAAATATATATGATTTGGTTCACTTCAGCCCGTGGGCTTCAATGAGAATTCGATGGTTTGGACCACTGATCTGTTCAACACTGATCAGCCGGTGACCTTGTTTCTTGAGGTTGCGAGGGATGCGTTCCACTGAGAGTGGATAATCCAAAAGAACCTCCAGGATTTCTCCTTTTTGCATTTTCTTAAGGGTCGTCATGGTATCCATATCGGGATAGGGACAGATCTTTCCACACACGTTCAGGGTTTTGGTCGGGTTGATATTTTCACTCATTGCAAACATTCTCCTTAAATAATTAATCTTAAGATCAAATGAGGTTTTTTCTTCTCAATGCATAAATTCTCCTTTGGAAATGGATATTAATGAGTAACTGATCCCTTAATAACTGAAGAACATTTTTGCGTCTTCTGCCTCAAATAAGAAGGTTGAGGCCATCATGACCTCTACACCATCGACGAGGTCTTCCGCATTCATGTCGTGGATGGGTAACCCCAGTTCACACAGGATAATGCGCCCATCCAGGACCTGGATCGCATCGAACAAGTTCAACGGATCTGGCTGACCTTTTAAGTTTTGATATTTCTCAAGTCCTCCCTTGGCCAGGAGCTGAGCAGCCCCAGGTTGAATGAACAATAGAACCTGATCTCCGGTAGCCGCAATGGCAGCAGCCATGACAAGGGCTGCCATCACACTGTTCGGATCATCATGGTTTAGAACGACAACGGATTTGGTGATAATTTCTTCGCTCAATGTATGCCTCCAATATTTTTCTCGATCACCGGCGGATTTGGGGTATCAATGAGGTTCATACCTGCTCTAATAACCAAATCCTTGATTTAATTACGTAAGGTTTTGCCTTTTAGACAAAGATGTTCCATCTTGAGATTAATCATTAGCTCCAGGCAGGATTTTCTAATCAGCTCCAGCCGTAGCAGGTACTTCCCGGGCAGAAGCCAGTTCTAAAGATTTCGCTTTTACTGCCTGGAAATAGATGGCGAAGGGACGGTAAGCCAAATGTGACCACTTTCCAAATGGCACTTCCAATACAAGCATGGGGGTAAGAATGGCCAGGTGAGCAACATACATATAGTAGGTTGGCAGGGATAAATCCAAATAACGGAAGGTATGCACTAGTATTCCGGTGCCCGTGGTCAAGAGTAACAGGATCGGAAAGATCCAATCACTGAGATGTGAGAAACGATTTGCCTGGTTGGCTTTCTTGATTCGAGACCAAAGGATATCCGTCCCGCCATATAGGAGAACAATGGTGGCATAATAACCCAACCAGCGTTGCGGGTGGTAGATCGGGTAAATGGCATCTGTTTGGAACCAGGGAAGGAAACCTACCACCATGGCGAACATCAAAACATAACCGCTGACGAGCAGGAAGTGGTTCCGCCAGCGCTTTTTTTGGAAAAATCCTTTTTGTTCTTCGTCACAGTTTTCAAACTTTTTTTGTGTTACAAAATGGAGGATCAGATTCCAGGCTTCGGTGACATAAACGGATAAAGGAATCTTAAAGGTCATACCCCTTCTCAATGTTAGTATGTACATCCGAAAGATGTTGGAGAGCAGGAAGAAAGAAAGGAAAGCCGCCAGGACATAATCGCCATAGTGTATTCTTTCAACCGGAGCAAATGTATTCAAGGCTACTTGTTCAGTCTCCATTGGCCCAGCAAAAAAAACGAACATCAAAATCATAAAAATTGCCACAAGTACGATCGACCCTATTTCCCAGGCGGCGGATGTGTAAAACTTCCTCGCCAGGCCGGTCCAATCGTATTTGGCGGTCAACCAGCGTCGTGCAGCCATCATGGTTTCCCCGGGTTCAGCACCTTTAGGGCAGGTGGCTGAACAATCACCACAGTAGTAGCATAACCAGGGATCCAATTGCTGGGTCAGTTGACTGGTTTGCCCCAATTGAACACGCCGGATTACGTTGCGCGGAAAGGGGTATTCGTCGCTTGCAAGTGGGCAGATCGCTGTACAGTTACCACAGTTGAAGCACTTCTCGATGCCTACCGCTCCATATTCTTTCAACTCATACAATAAATTAGAGTCAACACGATTCATGCTTTGTTCTCCTCCGCTTTTTGGTAGAGCGGGTAATCTCCGCACATTCCGGTTTCAACGATAAGGCCATATTTTTTTGCCGCTGCCAGAAACCACAAAACCTCGTGGCTGGGTTTGCCAATCTCGGCGGCAATTTCTGGTACGGTCTTGGGAGTCTCCCGGATCAATTGGCAGATATCTTTTTCCAACTGCTTCTGCTCGCGGAATAATGCCTGTGTCTTTTCAACGGACGCAGCGTGTTCTTCGCGCAATTTTTTTAGCATCTCGCCGCGCGAGGGGGCTCCAACACTTATATCGCTCATTATTTAGCCTCCGTAAAATCCGGGATTTCCATGGCAATTGCATCCACCATCGCTTCATATTGTGCCAGAGTCCAGGCTTGAACGTCGACCGCCCGGTTCGGGCAAACACCAACGCATGCACCGCAACCAGTACAATTAGCTGGGGTGACTACTGCCCGCTTGACCTCGAGTCCATTCTCGATGAAAGTCTGTAAGGCAATTGCGCCTTCTTCAAGGCAGACTTCCACACAAGCACCATTACCGTTGCACTTGCTTTCATCCACGCAAGCCACGAAGGGGGGTAATTCAACCCGCCCCTGCCCAAGCAGAGTGGCAACCTTGGCTGCTGCTGCAGATGCCGCCGAAAGGCTCTCCTGAATATTCATGGGTCCCTGTGCAGTACCGGCCAGAACAATGCCACGTGAGGCCATTTCAACCGGGCGCAGTTTGGGGTGCGCTTCAAGGAGGAAACGATCATTACCTCGAGAGATTTTGAGCATATTGACCAGATCATCTATCTGCCTCGGCATCATCCCAACTGCCAAAACAACCAGGTCGATGGGTATCTCAAGTTCTTCACCGTAGGTCAGATAATCCTTTACCTGTACCAACACCGGATGTGTATCTCCAGCTGGAGCGGCGATCACTTCAGGACGTTCATCCCCGTGATAGCGAATGAAGCGCACCATTGATTCTTGAGCGTTCCTGTATATTTCTTCATGTCCACGCCCATAAGTTCGAATATCCTGGTAAAGTTCATACACATTTAATTTTGGGAAGCGCTGGCGAAGTTCGACAGCAGTATGTACAGAGGCTGTACAACAAACCCGCGAGCAATAGTTATTAACCTGCCCATCAGCTTGTGGTGTATCAAGACCTTCTATTTCGCGACTGCCGACACAATGGATCAATGCCATATCCCTGACGGGGTGACCGTTCCAAACAAGGGCTTCACCTTCAGGAACCCGGGATAAAATGCAGATCATTTGTGGCAGAGTCACTACTTCTGGGAGTTCGCCATAACCGTACTCTCCAGGATGCGGTTCGTAGGGATCGAATCCGGTAGCCATCACGATGGCACCAGCAATTAATTCATGGACAATAGGCTTGTCGGACAATTTGATGGATTTCCCGTTGACCTGGATCGGTTTACCATCATAATGTTGCCAATCCACCGCCGGAGTTGCAGGATAACACCCAGGGTAGGGTTTATAAATCACCTTGCGCTGGATCAGGTTGTAGTTAAATTCATCAGGTGTGTCCTGGGTGCAGGCTGCCATTAATGCCAGAGCCTCATCTTCATTACCACCTCGTGAGCGTTGAGTCACCTGTATATTGAAATTGCCTACATAACCGGATGCAGCAGTCACCTCCGCTTGTGTAAGAATCGTGATGCTTGGATGAATGACCACCTGTTCAATCAGGTTATTCAATAACTTGCGTGGTTCCTCATCAGTTGGGAAGATGGAATTCAACTGTGCCCTGCGCCCACCCAGGAAAGGTGATTTTTCAACCAGGGTGACGCGGATACCCTGGCGGGCGATATCCAGGGCCGATCTCAAACCAGCTATTCCTCCTCCGATGATCAGGGCTTGTTTTTCAGCTCCCAGGAGAATAGGGTTGAGTGGGGAAAGCAGGCGGGCTTTTGCAACCCCGGCTGCCATCAGGTGGATAGCTTTCTCGGTGGCGCCTTCGGCATCTTCGCTATGCACCCAACTGTCTTGTTCACGAAGCCCAACATGGTGGTACAGAAATGGATTCAACCCGGCGCGAGTGACTGTGTTGCGGAAGGTCTGTTCATGCAGGGAAGGGGTACAGGCTCCGATCACGACACGGTTAATGCCGAGTTCCTTGATATCTTGTTCGATAATCGCCTGTCCGGCATCAGAACAGAAGGAGGCGTCCGTGCGGGCGATTTTTACATCCGGTAGCTTGCCAACAAATTTTCCAACCCGCTCGCACTGCACCACATGGCTGATATTGCCACCACATTGACAGGTATATACACCAACACGTACTTCTTCGGCTTTCAAGTCAGGTGTACTTTCGATGTCTTTCGTTTTTTCAGGCATAGATGGCCTCTCTCTGGTGTTCGCGAATGTAAGCCGAGGCGGCTGCAGCTGCTGAACTTGCGGTGACGATGCTGTCGACAATATCCATCGGACCCATTGCCGTGCCGGTGACGAAAATGCCAGGTCTGGCAGAAGCACATGGGTGGGCATTCGGCGCCGGGATGGATATGAAATTGTCGGTTCCAAGGGGCAAACCAATGGCTGAATTTGAACCAGCAACTGGCAGCATACCAAGAGAGAGCACAACCAGGTCATGGGTGCGTTCGACTATGCGTCCTTCTTCGGTAAGCTCTAATTTGACGACTGGATTCTGTTCATCATCCTCCCGAATGGAAGCCACTTTGCCGCGCACGAATTCCACACCCATAGCCTTGGCGTTTTGATAGAATTGCTCAAAGCCCTTGCCGAAAGTGCGCATGTCCATGTAATAAATGGTGATATCTGCCATGGGCAGTGCGCCTGAGATCAGCATGGCTTGTTTGACAGCATACATACAGCAAACGCGCGAACAGTATTCAACACCCTGTGTCTGGTCGCGTGACCCGGCACATTGGATATAAGCAATGGAACCTGGTTCTTTACCATCTCCAGGGCGTAAAACACGCCCGTATGGCCCGGTGGGAGCCAGGAAACGTTCCATCATCAATGGATCAATAACATTGGCAAGTGCTCCAGCTCCATATTCTTTTTTGGCGTCCAGCCTGGTTAGCTCGAAACCGGTGGCCACGACGATCGTCTTTGTTTCGATCTCGAATGTTTCGGGTTGTTGGGTGAAGTCCACTGCTCCAGCCGGACATACCTTCTCGCATTTTCCACACAGGATACAGTTTTCTATATCCAAAACGGCTTTTTGCGGTACAGCGGTCGAGAATGGCACGCGAATGGCACGGTAAGCTCCCAATCCGCGGTCGAAGGGACTGGGTAGTGTGATTGGACAGGCATATTCACATTCACGACAGCCTGTGCATTTGGTCACATCCACGAAACGTGGCTTTTGCACAATGACAGATCGAAAACCTGTCGGGCTTTCCTGCACGGATTGGAGTTCACAATAGCTCAACAGGTGAATATTGGGGTGGTGAGCAACAGCGGACATCTTGGGGGTTGTGATGCAAGAACAACAATCCAGGGTGGGGAACACTTTGCTGAGCGTGATCATCCTGCCACCGATACTGGGTTCTTGTTCGACCAGAGCTACTTGAAAGCCCTGGTCAGCCAGGTCGAGAGCAGTCTGCATACCCGCAATTCCTCCACCAACAATAAGAGCATCTTTTAATAGATTTTCCAAGAGCATTCTCCTATCTCAATCGCCTGAAAGGGTTGTGATTTCGTTTTTGACAAAACCTATACCATCTAACAGGTCCGTCATCAATTTAACTTCCTTGAGAAATGGTTTGACGCAAACGGTGCAGATGGCAGCCAGGCGCAGGCGGCGGATATCCAGACTGCGTTCTTTCATTAAGCCATAGGTACGATTGACAAGGGCAGCGGTACCATCTGCTTCGACCTTGTAGGGACTGTCGGTGCCACTATACATGATGATAATGCCGTCAATGCCACGTTCGTAGGCACGCAAGAAGAATTCTGGCGGAAACATGACTGGAGACATGACCGGTAGGATATAAGTATTATCCGGGTATTCCAGATGAGATTGCCCGGTAGAATCTGCGCCTGCATAACCGCCTGCCAATGTAGCCAGGATCAGGATTTTTGGTTTTTTTTCTTTTTTATTTGAGACCATTACACTTTTCCTGTTAGGGAGATGAGTCGTCTTTCTGCTGGTTGTAGCTTGTTAATTATTTAGCTCGGCGGATGAAGAGCCTATCGTAGCCTTCTCCAGGTAGTTCCCCCAAGTATTCATGGCCTACTTTTTGGCACCAGCGTGGCATATCATTCTTGGTGTTGGCATCGCCGGACCAGATCTCAAGTACTTCACCAACCTTGACGGCACCAATGCTCTTCTTGGCCTCAAGTAGCGGACCCGGGCAAGACATCGCACGTGCATCAACAACATTTGCAGCCTTGATGGTGGTTAAATCTGTAGTCATATTATTTTCTCCTTGTTTGTTATCGATCTTTTGAATATGATTAATCAAGCTTCTCAGGTACTCTTATCAGGGCAGGACAGTATTTGAAACATTCCAATGTAGCTATCTGGTAGAAAATTGTCTGCCCCTCCCTGCGGTTGGAGACAAACCCATACCTCCTGAGCAGACCGAGGTGCTGCGAAACATTTTGCAGGGAACTACCGACATGGGTCGCAATCTCATTCACTGACATTTCCCCATCAGAAAGGAGCCGCAAGATATAAAGCCGGCGTGCGTTACCAAATATCCTGAAAAGTTCAGCCTGTTTTTCTGCGAGGTCCATAGCTTCCGCATCCATTACATTTACCTGTCTTTCAAGAGATACCAGAAGTGACTTAATTAAGGATCGGCTTTAGTATAGGAGCGGGTTTTCCCAAACGTAAGTGAATATAATCACAATTAGTTTTGTGATGTTGAATAGCTGGTTATAGAAAAACTTGATAGCTGGAATTAAGAGTTCGATTTATGAAATATCTGACATGAATTGAAATAATTGAACCCCGAATAGATGACGTGTGATTGAAATTTATACAGGTAGTGTTTGGCATTAGGAATAAAATTGAAATCCCCCGTGATTTTTTTGGTAATTGAAAAGAAAGAAATGGATGTTGTAATTAATATCAATCCGATTGCTTTCCTAATCATTTCCTGATTAGTTGTTATCAATCAAGGTGGGTTACAGATGGATATTCAACGAAATGACGCTTGACAGGCTCTAATGTAGCACCAGGCGTTTGCAGGATCAGTAGGAATTCTGCCGGTGATTCAAATGGATTGCGCCACAAATGCGGTAAGTGAGCCTCAAATACCAGGAAGTCACCCTCTTCCAATGGATAGATGGACCCGTCGATGAAGTATTCCAACTTTCCTTTTAAGCAGTAGACAACTTCATGACCAGAATGAATAACCTTCCGTTCACCACTGCTGGTATTGGGCTCAAGTTTGATCAGGAATGGCTCAACTTCCTGTGCATGAATGTGACTGCCGATACTTTCAATGCGTACACCCCGGCTATCCATCGATGAACGCTGGTTTGCTTTGACGAGCAAGATCTTTTGATCAGTTTCTTCCTCAAAAAAATAACTTACCCGTACTCGCATTGCTGTCGCCAGATTTTGTAATGTAATAATGCCGGGGGAGATCTCATCCCGTTCGATCAGACCGACAGAATTAGTTGAAATTCCCGCCAGATCCGCCAGCGCTCGCTGCGATAAATTTCGTTCAGAGCGCAGGTCTCTCAATCTATTCCCGATCGATAAAGCGATTTTCATTGGTTGCCTCTTAAATTAGTTGGTTTAAGAAATATGTAAAAACATATCATACCAAGAATAAACTTATCACACAATATTTTGTTGTATGTATCATATTTTTTGGATGGAAACCGGCCCTCTGTTATCCCTAAATATCACGAAATGTTACTTAAGTCACACAGTAAATAGTATATTTATGATTAAAAATTGGAATAAATAACTAATATATTTGGTGTATAATCCATATAGTTTGTGATATTCAGTACTAAGTACAGGCACAAATTTATTGGTTGAATTGTATAGTTTTTTTGCAGTGATCGTTTTAACATATCTTCTTTTGAAATTTCGCGAAAATTAATTATTGTAAGAGAAAATTCTTTTTGAGGAGAGATACATGCACCGAAAATATATTTTCACAATGTTGTTTGCAGCCGGGGTTTTGCTGATTGCAGCTGGAATATGGCTTGCAACTGCAAACCCGGTCAGCGCACAATGCGGATCATCGGCATCTTCTTGTAAGAATTGCCATGAAGTGCAGGGAACAATGCCTGTTAATAATGATGGCACTGCCTGGCACACTTCTCATGCTTTCGGCGATTTTTGCTACATCTGCCATGCCGGTAACCAGCAGGCAACCGATGAGACGGGGGCACATACCGGCATGGTGCCACCCCTATCTGATATCAAGGCTTCCTGCGTGCAATGTCATCCAAATGATCTGCAGGCGCGTGCCCAGGTTTATGCCATTGCATTGGGGATTGAAATTGGTAGTGATACATCAACTGGAACAACCACCACATCCACAGGCAACGGTACAGAGGTGAGTACCCAACCTGAGGTCAACGCACCAGCAACAACCGAACTTGACGTGAATGATCCCAACCTGGTGAATTATGTCCAAAACTACGATCAGATCGTCCTGGGTAAATTTCCCACAAACTGGGGCAATGTCATTTTGCTGGTTATGATCGGGATGCTGGCAGTGGGCGGAGGTGGATTTGTGATCATCAACGAGAAACTTGTAAAAGTATCTTTTGGTGATACGAAAAAAGCTGAAGGTGAATACCCAAGCGAGGTTGTAGATATGTTGCCTGCCATTGCGAGATTAAAATCCAAATCTCGTAAATCTTTGAAAAATATCCTGGACAACCCCAAGAAAACAGAGGAAGTTCTCAATCTGATCGATGTCGTTGTCTCGGATAAGGAAAGCGAGGAATAAGGGTATGAAATTTATTTTGAATTACATTCGCAAGGAAACCTGGTCCCCTTACGTGGCAGGAGTTTTGCTTGGCCTGGTGGCGATATTGGCCGTCTTGACCAGCAACATCCTGCTGGGTGGCTCCGGTGCGTTTGAGAACCTGGCTGGCATGATCGGTAAAACTCTGGCTCCGGCTGCGTTCGATAACATGTATTTCAACTTCATCATGCCGCCCGGGTTGACCACTGGGGTGATCTTGATGATCGGCGCATTCTTTGGAGGCATGATCGGTGCAGCCACCAGTAAAACTCTTAAATGGGGCAAGAAAGATGCCGCCAACAGCGATGTTCAGTGGAAGCGCATTTTTGGACCTCAGAGCTGGAAACGCTGGTTACTGGCTTTTGTAGGAGCCATCATCCTGGAATATGCAGCCGGGATTGCTGGAGGTTGTACCAGCGGACTGGCGATCTCCGGGGGTATGTTGCTGGCACCTGCTGCCTTTCTGTTTATTGCCGGGATGTTTGCCTCAGGCATTGCCACAGCTCTGATCATCTATCGCAGGAGGTACTAAAATGGCAGGTTCAATCATGATCCTTGTTCTGGGTGGTTTATTCGGTTTTTCACTCAATAAAGCCGGTTTAACCAAGTACAACAAGATCGTAAACGTATTTCGTTTCACAGATATGGCCGTATTGAAATTCATGATGACCGCCCTGGTTGTTGGAATGAGCGGAATGTTCATCTTGCGAGGTCTTGGATTGGTCACTTTTCCCAATGTTCCTGCCACATACATCGTAGGCAATCTCATTGGCGGGCTCATATTCGGGGTCGGGATGGCCCTGACCGGTTTCTGACCAGGCACATGTGTCGCCGGGTCCGGCGAAGGAAAACTGGATTACATCGTCCCTGGTTTGCTTGGCTTTTTGACTGGAGCAGTCATCTACGGCTTAACCTATCAACAAGTGTTTCCCCAGATCTCCAAGCTTGCCAATTTAGGCAGTGTGACCATGCCCGATCTTTGGAATATCAACCCTTACCTTACAGTTCTGGTTTTTTCATTGATGTCTCTGCTGTTGTTTTACCTGATCGATCGGGTGGGCTGGCAGCGCAAAGACAAGATTGAAAAAGAATAACAATCAAGAAGAATTAATGGCTGAAAAGAAATTCAAAATTTTCTGGAGAGCCATCAAGATTATTGGTACAGGAGAAATCAATGACAAGTACTCTGTCACGACGTGACTTTCTCAAGATGGGCGCGGCCGGCGCAGCTGCAGTAGCTATTGGAACCATGCTGCCACCAAAAGTGGCCCAAGCCGCGCGCCAGGCAGGTCTGATCAATGCTGAAGGTGATGGAACCATTACCAGCATGTGTGAAATGTGTGTCTGGCGTTGTGGTTTGATCGCTAAAATTAAAGATGGACGGGTGGTCAAATTGGAAGGCAATCCGGAACATCCACACTCCAAAGGCAAACTCTGTCCGCGCGGTCAATCCGGTTTGATGAACACTTATGACCCTGACCGGGTGCTGACCCCTCTGATCCGGGTTGGTAAGCGCGGTGAGGGCATATTCCGCAAAGCCTCCTGGGATGAAGCTCTTGACCTGGTGGCAAGCAAAATGCAGGGCATCAAGGATCAATATGGTCCTGAAGCAATGGTTTTTTCATCCACGCACAATCTGAGCCAACCATTGTTTGAGAATCTGCTGTATGGTTTCGGTTCACCGAATTATGGCACTCAACGCAGCCTGTGCTTTAATGCCATGATCACCGCCTTTCTTTTGACGTATGGCATCGAAGAACCCTCCCGCAATTATGACAATGTCGAATATATTCTGATGGTTGGTCGCAACCTGATGGAGGCTATTTCCACTTCAGAAACATCCGAATTATCGCAAGCCGTCGATCGGGGTGCCAAACTGGTTTACCTGGATCCGCGCTTTACCAAGACCGCAGCCAAAGCGACCGAATGGATCCCCATCCGTCCGGGCACTGATTCTGCCTTCCTATTGGCAATGATCAATGTCATCGTATCAAATGAACTGGCGGATTGTGATTTTGTCAGAAAATTTGTGGTGGGCTGTGATGGCATCCAGGAGGAAATGAGCAGGTACACCCCTGCCTGGGCTGAGCAGATTACAGGTGTCCCGGCAGCCACCATTGAGAGAATCGCACGGGAATATGCAGCTGCACAACACAATGCCCTGGCGCATCCCGGCTGGCGTACATCCAATTTCATCAATTCTTTTCAAACGGAGCGAGCGATTGCAACATTGAATGCCCTGAGCGGCAATGTTCTCAGACCCGGTGGATGTCTTTCAGCAGAAATTGCAGCAGAGGGTGCTGGGCTGGGTGCACCGTCACAACCTCCATATCCGCGACTGTCTGCCCTGCGCCTGGATGGCACACCCTGGAAATACCCGCTGGTGCCTCTTAAATTAGGCGTTTTTCAGGAGTTACGCGATGCCATTGTTTCAGGAGAACCTTATCAGGCTCATGGCTGGTTCATCTCCCGGCAGAATCCCATTCAGTCATTGCCAGACCGTACCAAGACCCTGGAAGCCTTCGCCAAAATGGACTTTATTGTCACAGTGGACATCATCATGAATGATACAGCCTGGTACTCGGATGTTGTCTTGCCCGAAGCCTCTTACCTGGAACGCTACGACCCGCTCTTACCAGTCGGAGACAAAGCTTACATTCGTCAACCGGTCATTGAACCGCAAGGTGAGGCTAAATCTGCCTTGTGGATCTACAAACAATTGGGCGAACGCCTCGGACTTGGTGATTATTTCCAATACGAAGATGAGGAGGATTATATTCGCCAACAATTAGTCCCTTTGGGGGTCAGTCTTGAAGAAATCAAGACAAAGGGCTATGCCGATATGCCTGAGAAAGATGAAGAGCAGGAAATTACTTTCAATACCGCTTCCGGGAAAATTGAAGTTTA
Organism: Chloroflexota bacterium; assembly: GCA_043826315.1. Taxonomy (GTDB): domain Bacteria; phylum Chloroflexota; class Anaerolineae; order Anaerolineales; family Villigracilaceae; genus UBA12087. The sequence goes on along the minus strand of JBDRQK010000073.1, from coordinate 448 downwards.
TTCTGAGACATTGAAAAACGCTGGATTCTCCCCCTGGCCCACCTGGGAGGAACCCCCCGTGCCTGCTGCAAATGAATTCTATTTATTGACCGGCAAGGTCGCTCAGCATACCCAATTTGGAACCCAGAACAACCAGCTTCTGCATAAATATTCCGATGAACCAAAACTTTGGATGAATCCGATAGCAGCAGCGGATCTGGAGTTGAGCAGCGGAGACTGGGTTGAGATCACCAGCCCGGTAGGGAAAGCCCATATTATCTTGCTGGCTACCGAAGCCATCCGTCCTGATTGTGTCTATATGACACCAGGTTATGGTCACCTTTCCAAGGGTTTGAAAACTGCCTTTGGTGTGGGTGCCAGTGACTCAGCCCTGCATGTAACCTATACAGACCCCATCAGTGGCGGCCAGGCGCTGACTCAGACTTTTGTAACGGTAAGAAAGGCTTAG
>JBDRQK010000072.1:0-2869 GCA_043826315.1 Chloroflexota bacterium | reverse complement strand
GTGATCCTGGCGGATATCCTGGCGATCAACCTGAGAACAGAGATCCTGAATTCGGCCTTTGCAGAAAAGGCAGCTCATGAATGCACTGCTTTTTTCACAAATACCATACTGGATGGAAATGGCGCAAAGCAAATGGTCCTGGGTCAGAACTGGGATTGGAAACCAAGCACCTCGAAGGCAATCATTATCCTGGAGGTGGCACCGGACCACGGCCCGAACTTTGTAACGGTGGTTGAGGCAGGTCTGATGGCAAAGATGGGGATGAATGCAGCCGGGGTTAGCCTGGCGACCAATGCCCTGGTGACGGACCTTGATCAAAACCAGACGGGAGTACCCTATCACATCATCTTGAGAGCCATCCTCGAATCAAGTTCCTTTGAAGGAGCTGTGGATATGATGCAGCATATTTCAAGAGCCTCGGCTGCCAATTACCTGCTTGCCAGCCAGATGGGCCAGGTGCTGGATATGGAAGCAGGACCTGGCTTCGGGCCGGATAACTTGTTTCCTACACCCATCAGCTCCAACTATGTGCATACCAATCATTTCCTGTGCCCGACACTCCCTTTCGTGGATGTGGGGCTGGCACAGGGGCCGGACAGCCCCATCCGGGAAGAACGTATGCTTCGCTTTTTACAGGAAGCTGTTAACAAACCCGGAGTGGAAGCGCTGCACTTGGCCTTAAGCGATCATCTAAATTACCCCTACAGCATCTGCTGTCATCCGGAAGAAGACAAGCCCATCCCCGAGCAATATGCCACGCTGGCATCGATCATTATGGATCTACCGGCGCGCCGCTTCTGGCTGGCAGGCGATAATCCCTGTCAGACACAATACCAGCTGCTGGATTATTCAGAATTTCTGGCCGGATAACCTGAGCTAGATCTTACAGGCTGCGTGGATCAAATGCATCCCGCAGTCCATCCCCAATAAAATTTACACAGATCACCGTAATAAAGATCGCCATACCCGGGAAGACCGCCAACCAGGGATTTTGCGACATATAGGTTTGGGCACCGTTTAACATATTCCCCCAGGTTGGCGTGGGGGGTTGAATCCCAAAGCCGAGATAGGACAAGCCTGATTCGGTCAGGATGGAATAAGCCGTTTGCAATGCCCCGCGCACAATAATTGGACCCAGGGAATTTGGCAGAATGTGGATCAGCATAATGTGCAGTTTGGAACTTCCCAGAACACGCGAAGCCTCTATGTAATCCATGGACCGGATCGATAGCACCGTTCCGCGAACAAGGCGAGCCGTGGACATCCATGAAAGCAGGGCGATCACAAAAACAATGATGAATAAACCACCGCCATAGGATGCCAGAGGCGTATCGCGCAATAGAGCGCCCAGCAGGATGAGCACAAAAAGGGAAGGAAAGGATAAGAACATATCGGTCAAACGCATCAGCCAGTTATCGAGCCACCCCCCGATATAACCCGCCAGAACGCCAATGGCAGAACCCAGCAAAAGACTGAGACTGGTTGCCAGCAGGCCAACACTGAGCGAAATGCGTCCACCGTACAGGATGCGTGAAAATTGCTCGCGCCCAAGGTCATCTGTTCCCATCAGGTGGGTAATGGAGGGCGGCAGGAGCTTTTGTTTGAGGTTCACCTTGTCCGGGTCGGGTGCCAGGCTTGGCGCCAGGATCGCCCCGGCTGCCAGCACGCACAAGATCAGCGCACTGACGACTGCCAGACGATGACGGAGAAAGCGCCGGAAGATCAACCCTCCCGGGCTGAGTTGTTCGTTCTTATGTTCAGGGGTCAGGTTTATGGCAACAGCGGCGGCAGGTTCAGTCATAGCGAATCCGTGGGTCAAAGTATGCGTAGAGGATATCAGCCAACAGGTTGCTGAAAACGATCAGAACTGCGGTGATCATGACGATGGCCATCAGCACAGGGTAATCCCTGCGCAGGGCGGATTGATAAAATAAGCGCCCCATGCCTGGCCACGAAAAAATGGTCTCGGTATAAACTGCCCCCGCAAAAAGCGTGGAGACATCGAGAGCGATCAGCGTGATCATTGGAATAATTGCATTAGGGAAAGCATGCTTCCAGTAAACCTTGACCAGGGCCAGTCCCTTGGCCCGAGCTGTCCGGATGTAGTCCTGACGGATGACATCTAGCATGCTGGTGCGCAAAAAACGGGAATACCAGGAGACCCAGGCCAACGACAACATGCTAACAGGCAGGATCATATGCCAGAGCGAATCCAACAGGTCGCCGGATTTATCCAGCGAATTGATGCCCCCCGGTGGAAACAGGTTGGCACCCGTCCACGGATTGGTCATCCTGCCATAGAAGAAGATAATAAGCATCAGGCCAAACCAGAAGATCGGGATGGATTGCCCGGCAAAAGCGAAGGCAGTCGTGAGGTGATCGAAAATCGAGTATTGCCGGATGGCGGAAAAAATGCCAAGCGGCACAGCCAACAGGATCGTCAAGATAAAAGCCGGGATCATCAAGCGCAGTGTATTGGGCAAACGTTCGGCGATCATCTCGTTGACAGGCTGATGTGTGATATACGAATCCCCGAAATTTGCATGCAGGATATCCACCAGCCAGCGTCCATAGCGCACATAGATGGGATCATCCAACCCCAATTTCTGACGCAACCCTTTCAGGTCGGCTTCCGAAATGGTCGGGTCATTTTCAAAACGCGCCAATGGCCCTCCGGGCGTGAGCTGGAGCAAAGCAAAGACAATGATGCTTATCAAGAGGATTAGGGGAATGGCCTGGAGAGTACGTCGTAAGATGAACTTTGTCATTAATTAAATTGCCCGATTCGATCCAAACATTGAATTATAGATAGCTCCGGGGATGGAGACCATCCCCGGAGCTTCAAAACAATAACCAGGGGTTTGGGTTA
>JBDRQK010000071.1:0-6091 GCA_043826315.1 Chloroflexota bacterium | reverse complement strand
ATCTGTGTCAGCTTCTGCCCGACCGGCGTATTGGAAATGCACGAATCCGGCGATTACCCTGTGGTTGTGCACCCCGAGAAGTGTACTGCCTGTCATTTTTGCGACACACACTGCCCGGACCTGGCAATCGTGGTCAGGCATATTTAAAGAGGAGCTTGTTCCATCCTGAAGAAAACCTGACTGCGAAGACACAGAATGACAAACTGTGATCGATGAGTGCCCTGGATCCCTCAAAAATGGGAGTCGCAATGAAAAATGTAGTAATAAAGAGATCAAGGAGTTAATGTGGCGATCCAATTAATGCAAGGGAATACTGCCATTGCATACGGTGCCATTGCGGCTGGCTGCCGTTTTTTTGCCGGTTACCCGATCACACCTTCCACCGAAGTGGCTGAGCTGATGGCGCGCGAGCTGCCGCGCGTGGGCGGCAAGTTCATCCAGATGGAAGACGAGATTGCCAGCATGGCAGCCATCATTGGCGCTTCGATCGGCGGTTTGAAATCCATGACAGCCACCAGCGGGCCAGGCTTTTCGTTGATGCAGGAGAATATCGGCTACGCGGTCATGACCGAGGTGCCGTGCGTGGTGGTAAACGTGCAGCGGCTGGGTCCCTCCACCGGTGGACCCACTTCAGCTTCGCAAGGCGACATGCTGCAGGCACGCTGGGGTACGCATGGCGACCACAACATCATTGTGCTTTGCCCGGTATCCGTGCGCCAGTCTTTTGATCTGACCGTGGCGGCATTCAACCTTTCGGAAAAATTTCGCACACCGGTGCTCTTGATGACGGATGAGATCATCGGGCACATGCGCGAGCCGGTGGATCTGCCGGATCTCAATACGATTCAACCCTATGAGCGGGTGGTGACAGACTCGCCCGAAGATTACATCCCTTACAGAAATTCCCCTGGAGATGTGCCGCCAATGGCAAGTTTCGGGACGGGTTACCGTTATCACGTCACCGGTTTGTACCACGACCCGATGGGTTTCCCGACCCAGCGCCTGGATGAGATCGAAGCCTGGACAGAGCGGCATGAACGCAAATTCAAAGAGCATTTGGATGAGATCATCCTTATTGATGAAGACAAAATGGATGGTGCCAGGATTGCTGTGGTCTCCTACGGAGCCTCAGCGCGCAGCTCCCGACATGCCGTGAAGCAGGCACGCCAGCAGGGCTGCAAGATCAGCCTGTTGAGCCTGCTGACCATTTGGCCGTTCGCCGAGGAAGCCATCGAGCGCCTGGCGGATGAGGTTGAGCGAATCATTGTACCGGAGATGAACCAGGGGCAGATCGCCCGGGAAGTGGAGCGCATCGCCGGACGCAAGAAAGTCAGGCGGGTCAACCGCAGCAACGGTGAGATGGTCACACCGCAAATGATCCTGAATGCCATCGAGGGAGAATAAGATGCTGCCTGAAATTCAAAATCCGCATCCACATCAACCGGAGGTCTCCCCACTGCCGGCTGGGGATTGGTTCGAATCGAGCGAGACCCTGCATAAACTGCGCAAACACAAGAAATTTCCCACCATCTGGTGCAGCGGTTGCGGCATCGGTATCGTGATGGGTGCCCTGATCCGCGCCATTGACCACATTGGACTGGATTCGAACAATGTGGCGCTGGTCTCCGGCATCGGCTGCACAGCGCGCATGCCGGTGTATATGGATTTCAATACCCTGCATACCACGCACGGCCGGGCGCTGGCATTTGCCACCGGGTTGAAGCTGGCGCGGCCCGACATGCATGTCATTGTCATCATGGGGGACGGAGATTCCACAGCCATCGGCGGCAACCACTTCATCCACGCCGCCCGGCGCAATATCGGCATCACCACCATCATCGTCAACAACAATATCTATGGTATGACAGGCGGGCAGGTCAGCCCGACCACGCCACATGAAGCCCGCGCCACAACCGCGCCTTATGGAAATATCGAATACCCCATGCCTATCAGTGAGCTGGCAATTACAGCCGGGGCAACCTACGTGGCTCGCAGTACGGTCTATCATGCCATGGAGCTGGACAAGTACATCAAGGATGCCATCCTGAAGGACGGTTTCAGCCTGGTGGAGGCCATCAGCTACTGCCACACCACTTTCGGGCGTTTGAACAAACTGGGCAGTGCGGCAGAAATGCTGGGCTTGATCAAGGAAAACAGCCTGTCGCATACAGCTTATGAAAAATTATCTCCCGAATTACAGGCTGCCAACACAAAATATGTGCGTGGCGTTTTGCATAATATCGACCATCGCATTGAATACACACGCGCCTACGACAGTTTGATCGAGAGGTTGAATCATGGAGCTGGAAAATGAAGACACGGGCAGACAAGAGGCGCACCGAGATCCGACTGGCAGGTGAGGGCGGGCAGGGCATGATCCTGGCTGGAATCATCCTGGCCGAGGCGGCCGCCATCTATGACGGAAAAAACGCGGTTCAATCCCAGAGCTACGGTCCGGAGGCGCGCGGCGGTGCCAGCCGCTCGGAAGTCATCATCTCGCAGGATGAGATCGACTTCCCGGAGGTCATTCTGCCAGACATCCTGGTGGCGTTGAGCCAGATGGCCTACGATAAATATGCAACCAACCTTAGCCCGGATGGTTTGCTGATTGTGGATGAAGACCGGGTTAGGGATGTTAGCGGGGAAAAATTCGTCAAGCTGCCGATCGGGCACATTGCACTGGAGGTGACCGGGAAAGCCATCACAGCCAACACGGTGGCATTGGGCATCCTGGTCGGTCTGACCGGGTTGGTCAGCCGCGCTGCGCTGGCACAGGCGGTGGCTGCCCACGCCCCCAAAGGGACGGCGGAGATGAATTCGATAGCGCTGCAAGCCGGGTTTGAGCAGGCAGAGATCATTTTGAAGGAAAAAATGCAGGGGTAGATCGTCTTGAAGCCAGGTTCCGAAATACAAATAACTAGATGGTTTTCAAATTTATGTCACTTTGAGCAATAGCGATTTGCACACGTATCCTCCGGAAAAACCTGCCATATTGCCCCCTTTCCCCCAGTATGGAGGATAGGTCCGCTCCTATTCTGTGTAAACCATTGTGAGTGGTGTTATGGTGTTTCCAGATAACACAACCCGGTTGTACCTGGTCCGGTATGAACTGCCAGGGCAGGTGAAAGCTCGGCAATGAAAGATTCAGCCACTTCCAGCCTGGTTTCGAGCATTTGCTTGATCTTCTCCACTTCCTGTTGAGCCCCGGCATGGACATAGGCAATCTTGAGCTTGCCCCTGCCGACGCTGGCTTCGACGCGGTCCAGCATCATGCGATAAACCTGGGTGCGGCTGCGAGCCTGACCAAGAGGTACGATGACCCCTTCCTGCATGCCGATCAGCGGCTTGATATTGAGCAATGATCCGACCAGTTTCTTGGCCTTGCCTATGCGTCCACCCAGATACAGGTATTTGAGCGTGTCGGCGGTCTGGAGCATGTGGGTGGAGGGGATCATCTTGCGGATGCGTGCGGTGATCTCATCCAGCCTGATACCTGCCAGGGCAGTCCGGGCGGCTTCGATGGTCAACAAACCCTGGCAGAGCGAGACGTTCTGGGTGTCAACAACCTCCACGCGCACTTCGGGGTATTCTTCTTTGAGCATGGTTTCGGCCATGCTGGCAGCCTGGAAAGCTCCACTGCCCTTGGAGGTCATGTGAATGCTGATGATCTCGCGTGTGCCTTGCGCAGCCAATTCCCGGTAGGATTCGAGATAATCACCGGGACCGGGGCAGGCTGTGGTGGGAAGCACTTTGGCGGTCGCCAACCAGTTCAGAAATTCCTGGCGCTGGATGGAAACCAGATCACGCAGCACTTCCTGACCGCGGTGGATGTAAAAGGCCACTGTATGGATGTTCAACCTGGTCAGTATTTCTTCGGGAATACTGGCAGTACTGTCTGTCAGAACAGCGACATTCGGCATGCCTGGCTCCTTGTGAATTAGGGGACTATAATAATATTCTACTATTAATTTGGTCAGTTGACGTCAATCCCGTGGCGTGATAGAATGCTTTGCGCAAGGGCAAGGCACTAATTCCCGGAAAAAGAGGCCGGGACTGTGTTGCCACTACCCGGGCGAGTAGCTCAATGGCAGAGCAGCGGCCTTTTAAGCCGTTGGTTGAGAGTTCGAGTCTCTCCTCGCTCACAAAATTATTAAAAAGTTTGGTTGAGAGTCCCCATAAGGGGATGATATTCGAGTCTTTGCGCAGCATCCCGTAGGGGCTCCTCGCTCACAAAATTATTAAAAAGTTTGGTTGAGAGTCCCCACAGGTGGATGTTATTCGAACCTTTGCGCAGCATCCCGCAGGGCTCCTCGCTCACAGAATCTTAAAAGTTTGGTTGAGAGTCCCCGCAGGGGGGTGATATTCGAGTCTTTGCGTAGCATCCCGTAGGGACTCCTCGCTCACTTTTTACCTCGCCAGAGTTTGGTTGAGAGCCCCCACAGGGGGGTGATATTCGAGACTTTGCGCAGCATCCCTTTAGGGACTCCTCGCTCACTTCTTACCTCACCAGAGTTTGGTTGAGAGCCCCCTCAGGGGGATGATATTCGAATATCTCCTCGCTCACAGAATCTTAAAAGAATTTGGTTGAGAGTCCCCATAAGGGGATGATATTCGAGTCTTTGCGCAGCATCCCGCAGGGGCTCCTCGCTCACAATCCTTTCGACTCCCCGTTTGGGGAGTTTTTGGTTGAATTTATTTGTAAGTTGGGTAGAGCGGTTCGATCTTCATGATATTTTTTTAAAACATAAGCGAAACCCAACGCCAGTAAGGCTATTGGGTTTTGGATTTGATGTTTTTTGCATTGCTGGATAGATGTACCACCCTCAACCCAACCTAATTACAGCTTACCAATGTTCGTAATGTACCAGTTCGCTCAGGGATTTACGGGTCTTTGTACCAGGCTGGTCTGCCGGATAGCCGAGCGGTGTGAAGATGACCGGCTCGACCTCTTCTGGTAGTTGCAAGACAATGCGTGCCGCCTCCACGTTGAAAGCAGCCACCCAGCAGGTTCCCAATCCCAGGTTGGCAGCTGCCAGGATGAGGTGGTCACATACGATGGCTGCGTCGATCAGGCGCGCATTGAAACGATCGCTTTCCCGAACCCACGCCTGGGACGAGATAGCGCACACCCCGATCACCAGGGGGGCCTGGACAAACCACGGGCGGCGGTAGATCCTGCTGATTTCTGCCTCCCGTCCGGCTGTGTGCATGACAATGATCTTGAACGGTTGCCGGTTGGCAGCTGTAGGCGCCAGGCGCGCCGCATCCAATACTTCCTGTAATTTTTCATCTTCCACCGGATCGGGGCGATAGGCTCGCACGCTGTAGCGTGCTGAGATCAGATCTGTATATTCCATGAGTCTTTCCTCTCTGTTTCTTTTGATCTTAGTTTGGTATGGATATAAGATAATTTCACCAGGATAACGATCTACAAATCCTCTTCTATTTTACAATAAAACCATTTTTCCCATCACCAGATCATATTATCTTCTTTTTTATAAGCTCATAATTGAGAGCACGCTCAAAGAGTGTGTTACCGGGATTTTCCTTGCTCACTTTCGGCAATAAAAAGAAATATGGTTGAGAGGCTCTTTTGGTGGAGTTTTTTCGAGCCTTTGCGCAGCATCCCGCAGGGGCTCCTCGCTCACACTCCTTTCGACTCCCCATTTGGGGAGTTTTTGGTTTTAGGGGGGTGGGTTGAGCAGATCCCATCTCATTCATGCTTGTCGTAAAAAAAGCGAAAACAAACCTTACTCTGATTTAAATCCATTTCCGTATGGAAGAGAGAATACATGACAAATATATACAGGCACTATATCTAAGCTATCTTTTCAAGGAGCGAAAAATGATGTAAATTATATATATTCTCAAAAGGAGGATGAAATGACATCTTTTACTTTGTTCTGGTCTAATTTACAAGCAAAACTCAAGGTTGGGGAATCAATCAAAAATTGGACGGCATTTGGAGGATACCTAGGAGACAGTATGAAGGTTGCAGCAATACACAAAGAGTTTATTGAAATTGATACCCCTAATGCGAGAATAATTCAAGTTGTTCCTAAGAACGATTTTGAAAAAGTTTGGGAAGTCT
>JBDRQK010000070.1:0-2889 GCA_043826315.1 Chloroflexota bacterium | reverse complement strand
TTTCTTTTGCAGTAAAGTCATTAATCACTTTGGATGAAAAAAGATCCAATAATTGGGCAAAATTTTCCGGTGTTACAGGTATGGCCTGATAATTAATTTTTCTCTCATTGATCTGTCTGGTAAAGTCACCCATGAGCCAGTTGTAAATCGTTCTAACCGGGCTGGAAGAAAGCAAAGCAGTTCTTTCAAAGAAATCTGCAATATCTTTTTCGCTTGTCAGTGACCGGGTTTCCTGAATGGATAAACCATATTGATCTATAAATCGTTGGTTTTTGGCATCAGGCAATTCTGGCATATGTGAAGATATCATCTCCACCCAAGATCTATCAATTTGAACAGGGGGAATATCAGGTTCTGGAAAGTAACGATAATCGTGAGCTTCTTCTTTTCCTCGCTGGGAATATGTTTTTCCTTTCAATTCATCCCAACCCAGAGTCTCTTGAGGAATAGTTTCACCATTATCGTAACAATTAATTTGGCGATCAATTTCATAGTTGATCGCTTGTGCCATGGACCTAAAACTATTGAGATTCTTAATTTCGGTTCGTGTATATAATTCCTGGCAGCCATAGGGACGCACAGAGATATTTGCTTCAAATCGTAAAATGCCTTTTTCCATATCTCCAGAGTTTACACCAAGATAACGCAGATAGGTTTTTATCTTGTTGGCATAGGATAAAACAGCTTCCACAGAATGCATATCAGGTTCCGAAACAATTTCCAGAAGAGGGACTCCAGCGCGATTAAAATCGATAAGAGAATAATTCTCGTGGTGAGTTAATTTGGCAGTGTCTTCCTCCAGGTGGACGCGTCGTATTCGTACCCGCTGCTTCGATTCCATACTATCTTCGAGGATATCAAGCCAGCCATTGGATGCTACTGGCATGTCGTATTGAGAAATTTGATAGCCTTTTGGTAAATCTGGGTAAAAGTAGTTTTTACGAGCGAAAATATTCGTTTTATTAATATTACAATTTAATGCCAAACCAACCAGGATACTCAGATCAACTGCTTTCTTGTTAAGAACGGGCATTACCCCGGGTAAACCAGTACAAACCGGGCAAATAAAAATATTGGGATCAGATAAGGATGTATGATCAGCATTACAACCACAAAACATTTTTGTATGTGTCTTTATTTCAGCATGTATTTCTAGTCCAATAACAGGTTCGAATTTCATGTTCTGTAAGATTTCAGGGTTTCAAATAATAGGTGGATGGATCTTGTGCCATTCTGTTTCTGCCTGATAGGCATAACCGATCTGAAAAAGCAATTCTTCACTCAAATGATTTCCTATCAATTGCATACCTACAGGCAACCCTTCAGAAAATCCACACGGGAGGGATAAAGCAGGTACGCCTGCAAGGTTTGTGGCAACTACATAAATATCCGATAAATACATGGTTAACGGATCTTGTTTCTTTTCTCCAATTTTGAAAGCAGTCGTCGGGCATGTTGGGGCAAGAATTACATCACAAATCTCAAATGCGGATTTGAAATCTTCAATTATCAGAGATCGAACTTTTTGTGCCTTCAGGTAATAAGCATCGTAATATCCAGAAGATAATACGTAAGTCCCCAGCATAATCCTTCGTTTGACTTCTTCACCAAAACCTTCCTGTCTTGACTGATTAATAAGATCAACCACATTTTCGAAGTTGTGATTTGAAGAATATCCAAAACGTGTACCATCAAACCGGGCTAAATTAGCACTGGCTTCAGCAAATAAGATTAAATAATATACCGGGAGAGCAGCCTGGGTATGTGGTAAAGATACCTCACATATCTGCATGCCCAATTTTTCGTAAAAACGTATGGCTTCTTGGATGGTTATTTCAATGCCTTCATCCATACCTGCTTGAAAATATTCTTCTGGGATCCCGAGTCGTAATCCTTTGATCGACTTTCCCAACGATGAGGAATAAACCGGAACGGAGGCAGGAAGTGAGGTGCCATCCATGGGATCTTTTCCAGCGATTGTTTGTAATACCAATGCGCAATCGTACACGTCTTGTGTTAATGGTCCAACACAATCAAAAGAAGATACCAATGCAATATGTCCATAGCGGGATACGCGCCCATATGTTGGTTTCAAGCCAACAATATTACAAAACCCAGCAGGCATTCGGATGGATCCACCGGTATCTTCACCTAATGCAAAGAGACTGAGACCATTTGCCACCGAAGCCGCGGAACCACCACTTGAGCCTCCCGGAACCCTGTCTAATTTCCAGGGATTATGTGTATTAAAAAACGCGGAATTTTCGCAGGATGAACCCATTCCAAATTCATCCATGTTATTTTTTCCCAGAAGTACTGCTCCGGATTTATCCAATTCTTCTACTACTGTTGCGTTAAATTGAGGCACGTAACCATCAAGAATTTTTGAGCCACAAGTGGTGCGGATACCGCGGGTTGACAAACAATCCTTTAGCGCATAAGGGATCCCGGTTAGTGGCGTGATATTTTCCTTTGCATTTAACCGGATATCTGCCTTGAGGGCTTGTTCAAGAGCATGGGTTTCAGTTACCGTCAAGTAGGCTTTAATTTTTGGATCCAAACGCTGAATATTTTCCAGAACTGCTGAAGTTAATTCAACACTGGAGATTTGTTTATTTACTAGCATTTCATGAGCTTTTCGAACGCTCAAGTTGCTTAATTCCATCAATAATTATCCAAACCCAATATTCATAAAAAGGTTTTCATCGATCATCAAATATCCGGGGTACTCTTACAAAATATCCATCATGTTGAGGTGTGTTATTCAAAAATTCTTCACGCGACATGGAGGGTTTTACCACATCATCTCGAAATATATTGTTCATTGCCCAATTTTCATTGGCTGGTTGAATATCCCCAGTGTCAATTTCAGTTAATTTTTGAAAATAT
>JBDRQK010000069.1:0-8589 GCA_043826315.1 Chloroflexota bacterium | reverse complement strand
TCCCTTATGCAGATCGAAAAACCGGTGTTCTTTCCACGGGAAATCTTCAGCGTTTGGGACTGGCACGGGCGTTGCTACATGAACCCGATCTGCTTATCCTTGATGAACCCGCAAACGGATTAGACCCGGCAGGTGTAGTCGAAATCCGCGAGCTTCTGGCGAGCCTTGCACAAAATAAAGGGGTCACTGTGTTTATGTCAAGTCATATCCTCACGGAAGTAGATCGCCTGGCGACACGCATCGGTATCATCCACCAGGGGCGAATTCTCGAGGAACTTGATGCAGAGAAACTTGAAGAATTGCGTTCCTTACGGTTGGAGATCAAAGCACACGATCTCACTTCTGCTCGAAGTACACTTTTACGGGCAGGTTTTACAGTGAAAACTGACAAAAACATCCTTTTATTAAGCGACTTAGAGGCTATCAATGCACCGGAAAAGATAGCAACCATTCTTGTTAACGCAGGAACACCCCCTACAAGACTTGCTGTCGAACATGAAGACCTTGAAGAATATTTCCTGCGTCTAACAGGAGAAAAAGAATGAACGCTTTTCTATCTGCTTTATGGGCAGAGTCTCTCAAAGCTCGTCGATCCAAAGTGCCTCTTATCACTACTCTTGGATTCCTTATCTTGCCATTGGTCATTGGATTATTCATGTTAATTTTGAAAGACCCCGAAGGGGCGAAAGAACTGGGAATAATAAGCATGAAGGCGCAATTAGTCGGAGGCGTCGCCGATTGGCCATCCCATTTTGGTATGATGACCATGGGTACAGGGATTGCCGGTTCGATCCTGTTTGCAATAATTACAGCATGGGTCTTCGGACGTGAGTTTTCTGATCATACAATCAAAGAGATTTTGGCTTTGCCAACCTCGCGTGGGATCATCGTTAGTGCCAAGTTCGTATTGATCCTTCTTTGGTTGATAAGCATGACCATCCTTATTTTTACGGTAACACTCGGGATTGGTATTGCAGTAAATATCCCTGGTTGGTCTCCCGCATTGGCATGGACATCATTTTGGTCTCTGTTGTTGATCGCTTTTCTTACGATTATGTTGATGCCGGTGGTGGCAATGATCGCAAGCGGAGGTCGCGGTTATTTACCTCCGCTTGGTTGGGCTTTTCTAACAATGGGCCTGGCCCAGATCGCTGCTGTGATGGGTTGGGGAGATTGGTTTCCATGGACTGTACCTTCGCTGCTTGCTGACTTCCCTGGAATGAAGGTGGAAGCATTGGGTGTGCACAGTTATATGATGGTCTTTATAATTTTTATTATTGGGGTTGCAGCAACTTTTCTCTGGTGGTGGAAGGCGGATCAGACAAGATAGGCATTTGCTCTATTGACAAACTAAATAAACCGGGTGGTATGAGCGATCATTACAGATTTTTTCTGATGCTTGTACTAAGACTCAACCCGAAATCTACGGACTTGACTCCTTAAAGAGGGTAAGATGCGGTAAATGCTAAGTTTGACTCGAGTGAACGCAGCTCCTGGATTTAAACAACGGGATTGTAAATGATTCTTTCTTCTTTCTTTTTTGAGATTAAGCGATATTTTGGCTGTCCTGGATTTGAGTCTGAGCACCCCATGCAGGTAAACCTACATTTGATGGCTGGTTCGAATTTAGCCTGATCAGCCTATTTCTCACAGGAAAAAATCAATAGACTGGGAAGAAGAATATATTAATGCTAGAATTGAAGCAATGTAAGAAAGGTTTTTTTTATAAAAGGAGGGCTCTATGTCTGGTCTCGACGATGAAATGAGGCAAATAGCAGATAAAGGCGTTACTCTGGCGAAATCTAAATATCATCAAGCATTAGATTTCTCAAAAGATAGCCTGAATAAATTGGAAATAATCCTTCTCCAAGATATTGATAATAACAAGTATTTGGACAGCTTGGGAAAAAAACACCTTGCAGAGAAGAAATATTTAGCTTACATATGGGGAAGCTACCTGGGTGAGGTGATCCATTGTGAATGTGGGGGGAGCTGGGTTACAGATGAGGTTTCAGGAAGATATCTACTGATCAATGGAGTGAAAGTCAATCCATTTATCTTTATACAAAACAGGCTTTCAGGAAAAGAACAAGTTAGTGCATCACAATACCTCGATAAGATCGGACCCAAGTCATTCTTTCCTGCAAGACCCGCAAACACCTACCCGGAAGCTGGTCAACTCCCTAAAATTTCTGAAGCCAAATCACCTCAATCCAAAGTTACATTGGAACCATCACTTGGCAATAATGGGAATTTAGTTCAATCTCCCACAACCAATATCCCATTTCAACAAACGGGAATGAAATCGTATACCCAAAACCAAAGTTCTCTCCGACAAAACAGTACGATCATCTTGGTGGCAGTCCTGTTTGTAGCTTTTGTTGCAATCCGCTACCTGAATCTGCCATATATTTATTTCTTAACCCTTTTCTTCCTGGGAACAACCGGGTTCCTGATCTTCTTATATCCGGAAGGGTTAAGAAAATTACCAAAATTAATTCTTAGGGATGGATTGAACCCATCTGGAAAACCAGTTTTTACGTTGATCCTAACCACGTTGTTGGGAATTCTAATGGTTATTGGCAGCATCATCCGCTATTCCATTCCCTGGGGATCAAATCTGGTAATTCTTGAATGGTACAAGGAAGATGGGGTTCTTGAAACTTTAACACCCATTCTTTTGACGATGTCCATTTTTCTCCTCGCATATGCCTTGATATCTTTGTATGGAAAAAAACAAGAACGTCAATCAAATAAAATTCCTATGATTGTTTTTGGTTTACTGATGATTGGTTGTTTCCTTTTTTCCGGAGAAGAGATAAGCTGGGGGCAGAATTATTTCCGTTGGAAAACCCCGGAAACAATATTTGCAGGGAATGTCCAACATGAAACCAACCTGCATAATTTTTTTAATAATTACCTGGTTGATACCTATAAAATTGGAACTCTAATCGTTCTCATCCTGGTAATTTTGCCAATAATTTTGGATTTCATGGGAAAAAATACCTTCATCTTCCAACTGGTCTTACCTCATGCAAGCCTAATCATCCTGGCATTGATAATGGCATTTGCCTACCACACCAATGAGCTGGTGGAACAACTGGGGGCAGTTTTTATATTGTTCTACAGCCTGCGCGTCGCAAGGGTTATGCAAGTGCACAAGCGTAGGATTTGACAAAAGGATAAAAAAGGATCCTCCATTAACAATTCTTATTTATCCATATTGGTTAAGCAAATAATGGTATCCAAAACAAGAATAGGTAATTCCCGAAATGGAAATTAATTGAATTCCCATGGGAGGCGTGGAAATGCTTGGTAGTTGATAAAAATCTTAAGGTGAAACGACTCCAGATGGGACTACACTACATGGCGGCTTCACCACAAGTTTTTTCCTATTCAAAAAAGGGATTACTGAAGAAGAGCCTGGTTTCCCTTCCATCATCTTATCGACTCCTAAAATTATTAAATGACCACCCTGTTGAAATAAAATATCAATTTTGCGGCAGTGATTTCTTAACCTTATATCAGTATGAAACCACGTTAATCGAAATCAGGATCTATTCCTTCTTCCTGTGGATATCTTCTCGCCGTTTCAAAGTAATGGTATCAGACCTGATACAATACCATGCATATCAGTTACAATATTAAAAATTATCAAACATAATTGGAGATGATCATATGCGAATAAAATTCGCTACTCTTGTACTACTTCTTTTCCTGGTTGGGTGTACATTTCCCAGCAGCAACACGCCTACCGAAGCAATTCCAACATCCTTACCGCCTACTGAAAATCCAACGGAGATCCCCTCAGCTACTCCCGGCACTCCCCTGGCCATCCTGATCATTCCAGTGGACCTGCCCCAGGAGCAATCGAATTTGTATCAAACCACTATTAGTGAACTTGCCCAGGCATCCGGAATGCGCTTCCAGGTGCGCAATAGCTTGACCAGTAACGAGATCGGGGCGGAACCTAATTTGAAGATCGTGGTAGCTTTCCCACCTGACCCCGGCCTGGCTGAATTGGCTGCCACCGCTCCAAATGTGCAATTCCTGGGGGTGAGCCTCCCAGGTCTGACAGCTACCATCAACCTTTCATTGGTTGGAGGAGAGGGCGCACCCGTTGAAAGCCAGGCTTTCATGGCAGGGTACATCACCAGCCTGCTATCTCCTGATTATCGAGTGGGTATCATCACACAGAAGGACACTCCGGAAGGTAACCTGGCCTACGATGCTTTTCTAAACGGAATGGTCTTTTATTGCGGGTTGTGCAGTCCGAAGTTTCCGCCCTTCTATGACTATCCGGTACATTCCGAGATCCCCACGGATACACCAGAAGGTCAATATCGTTTTTTCGCTGACCCTTTAAAAAATTACAATGTCGATTTTGCTTATGTTTTTCCTGGTGTGGCAACGGACGATCTGCTGGATACCATGGCGCAGTATGGTTTGAACATCATCAGCCAGACACGTCCAAACGAACGTTTGACAGCCAACTGGGTCGTCAGCCTTCAACCAAATGTGATCCCAGCCATCGAGGCTATCTGGCCTGACCTGGTGGCTGGTCGGGGTGGACAGAATTTATCCATGCCACTCTTTCTGATGGATGTCAACCCAGATCTGCTAAGTGAGGGAAAACAGATGGATGTTCAGGAGATTTTAGACAGGTTGCAGCGCGGGGAGATCAGCACTGGTGTGAATCCCTGATTAGATTAATTATTAATTTCAGGAGGGGTATTCCAGAAAATTGAAACAGGATCAGGGCAATGTTAACAAGTCGATTTTTTTACCTGCCAGCACCCTGATCATGAAGAGTCCCTTTATTGTGCCCAGGGTGATGACAACAAAAAATTACGACCCATCATAATCGTTGGGTCAATTTTCAGTTTACAGGCAGACTCAAGAAAGCACGCACTTCATCATCTTTGGGATTTTTATAGACCTCGGCGGGTGTGCCACATTGACTGATTTTGCCATTCAGAACAACTGCCATTCTATCCCCCAGTTGACAGGCTTCCTTCAGATCATGACTGATAAATAGGGTTGTGGTGTTCGTTTCAGCCAGAATTGTGCGCAATTCTTCCAACAAACGTAAACGCGTAGGAGAGTCGAGCGAGCTGAAAGGCTCATCCAATAAAAGCAGATCCGGCTGCAAAGCGAAGGAACGGGCCAGACTGACACGTTGGGCTTCACCACCGGATAAATCACAGGCTGAGCGTTTGCTCAGATGGTCAATATCCAGCCTTTTAAGCCATGTTGATGTGCGACTCTTAATCTCTGACCGGGATAATCGTCGAAAACGAAGACCCAAAGACACATTACTGGAAACAGAAGTATCCAAAAGCAGCGGCTCCTGCAGCACCAAGGCAAGATGGCGCCGATATTGAGTGTCTGAACTATTGGTAATCTGTCGACCTCTAAAGTGGATATCACCTTGTTCTGGTTTGAGTAAGCGTGCCACAGCCAGCAACAAGCTGCTTTTCCCAGCCCCATTTGGACCAATTATCGAAAGTATTTCCCCCTGATCTACAGCCAGGTGATCCACCTCGATGGCAATTTTTTCACCAAGACGGACCCTAAGGTCCCTAATCTCAAGCATGGTGTTCAATTACGAGCACCTTTCTGCTGAATAAAGGTCAGGGTAAGATTGATCATGAATGTCAATAAGAGCAACCAGACACTCAAGGCGATGGCAAAATCAAATTGACCTTTTCCAGTTTCCAAGACGATGGCAGTGGTCAGCACACGGGTCTGATAGCGGATATTGCCTCCCACCATCATGGATGCGCCAACTTCGGAGATAACACTCCCGAAACCAGCCATTAGTGCTGCCAACAGGGATAAACGGGCTTCCCACCACAACCAGCCGA
Organism: Chloroflexota bacterium; assembly: GCA_043826315.1. Classification (GTDB taxonomy): domain Bacteria; phylum Chloroflexota; class Anaerolineae; order Anaerolineales; family Villigracilaceae; genus UBA12087. The sequence goes on along the minus strand of JBDRQK010000069.1, from coordinate 2,722 downwards.
TCACCTGGAGTTTGTTGGCTCCCAATCCCATTAATTGCATACGCAGACGGGGATTAAGCTGCTGCAAGGCTGCGGCAGATAGCCCGGTCACGACCGGTGCTGAGATGACCGTTTGAGCGATCACGATGGCACAGGGAGTGTAAATCAACCGCAAGGTTCCCAAAGGTCCGCTACGCCAAAGTAACAGGGCAACCATTAATCCGACCACTACTGGCGGCAAGCCCATGCCTGCGTTGATCATGCTCAAAATAAATGGACGCCCAGGGAATTTACCCAGTGCCAGAAGAGTTCCCAAGGGAAGACCAATCACCAGGCTGAAGAGTGTTCCCAACCCGGATAGTTTTAATGACAAAATTGTGATCTGCCATACTTCAGGGTCAGAGAAAATAGTTATGATCAAATCCATTGGGTAATAATTTTATTCCCTATTGAACCACCCGATCTGATTTTCCAGTTACCAGGTGGTTCTGACAAGCAAGAGTTGGACAGTGGAATTGTAAATATTAGTTAAGTCCATATGAGGGCATGATTATCTTGAAAGGTCACATCTGAGAGTCAATATGGAAGGGTACATCAATTATCACAATATCCTTGTGGTGTTGAAGTGCCCAGCGCAATTGAACAGCAGTCTGGTTATGCAACAATCTCTCTGAAGCGTGTTGAGGGACGAAGAGCGGGACCACTACCGTAAGCAGTTTGTCCGGGAATTCCAAAAGATTAACCTTTTCTATGTATTCGATGATTGGCGTGATCACATCGCGATAATCGGTTTCAATGGTGATCAGTTTTACATGCCTGGTTAATTTCGGGAAGCGATTCCAGCGCATTAACAATCTTTCCTTCATCTCTGGAGAGGTGGTCACACAAATAGCACGCACGTCTTTTGATATTCTTTTTGCATAAACAAGGGCACGCAAAGTACCCCGGTGGACATCGCCAATCGGGATGATAACTGTGTTGGCAACTTCAGTCAAAGATTCAGGTTTCAATTCACGGGTGCTGAGCGCAATGGCTACACGTTCATAATGCCGATGAATAGAAAAGAACATTATCATTAACATAGGGATAATCAACACCATGATCCAGGCACCTTCAATGAATTTGGTGCTCAACAAGATGATGAATACCACTAATGTAACTAATGCGCCAACTGCGTTCAATGCTTGTTTCCAGCGTACACCTTTTTCATAATGAACATGAGTAATATTTGTATCGATCGATTGACCCGGTTTTAAGTGGGCGATCCTGCCCATCAGGCGGAACATTCCGGTTTGGGAGATGCTGAAACTTAGCATAACACCCAAGGCATAGAGAGGCAGCATGGCGATCTCGTTAGCCCGGAAGATCAAGACGATTAACGTTGCTATCAAAGATAATAAAACAATACCTGAGGTAAATACCAACCTGTCACCACGATTCTTCATCCAACCAGGCATAAACTTATCAATTGACAGAAAGAAGCTCAAACGGGGAAAATCCTGGTAGGCGGTATTGGCAGCCAAGAAAAGTATGGCTGCTGTAAAAAATTGAACCCAATAATACAGAAAATTATTCCCGTTGATCGACCTAGTCATCTGAGACAAGATGCTTTCCGCTTCTTCTGGTACAAGGTGCATTTGACTGGAAAGGAAGGTGATGCCAATGAAAAGGGTCATTGCCATTGCGCCCATTGCGACCATTGTAATAACAGCGTTCCTGGATTCAGGCGGTTTAAAAGCCTGGACTCCGTCACTAATCGCTTCGATACCTGTCAATGCAGTACAGCCACCTGCGAAAGCCCGCAGGAGTAACCATACATACGCAAATCCCAATGGAGAAGAAAGTGGTGGTACAAACTGTTCCATGACAGGTAATGGTGCAGCTCCAAAGAGTTGGAATTGCCGAACCAAACCGAAAATAATGGTTACCAACACTCCTGTCACAAAAGCATAAGTTGGAATGGCAAAAACTGTTCCACTTTCACGCATTCCACGCAAATTTAACCATGTGATAACCATGATGGCGATTATCGCAATATAAACCCGGTATTCATGTGCTTCAGGAATTGCTGATGTCACAGCACGTACACCAGCAGAGATAGATACTGCTACGGTTAGAATATAATCTGTTAATAAGGCTGCAGCAGCCAGAAGGGAAGGAAATTGGCCGAGATTATCCTTTGCTACCATATATGCACCACCCCCACCCGGGTAATGCATAATGGTTTGAATATAACTGAATATCACAAGAAGGATCAACCCAGCAACCATAAGACCGATCGGTAAGGTAAGTGCAAGTGACTGGCTTCCCATTACTATCAGGACGCTCATGATGGCTTCGGTTGCATAAGCGTTGCTGCTGATCGGATCGGATGCGAAAACCGCCAGGGCACGCACTTTGTCCAGGCGTTCGTCCATTTCCTTGCTGGTTGGAAATGGTTTTCCAAAAAGGAATTGTTTAATACCGGATAACGTCATCTTACTACCTTATAAACTTAATACATATTGAATTTTTCAAAAAGCAGAATATTATACCACCGATGAATTTTCATTCTTGATATCGAATCATAAAATATCCTGCAACGAGAATTGTTGGCAAATTCCTGCTGCAGGATCTAATCAAACAGGTTGAATTATTGGAGTATCATGATCTCACAATTTATCTATTCCAATCCAAGATCCGCATCTGTTTTGTCGGCATCCGGGAAGAACAGGGCTTGACCAAATTTATCCACACCAAATTC